>DATEMM010000550.1:0-4456 GCA_035275605.1 Pyrinomonadaceae bacterium | reverse complement strand
TCATAGCGTCCAATGCGTGTTCCGGCTTCGATATTCATAGCTTAAGGGCCCGGCCAGTATGTGTGTCTTACGAAGAAAGTTTGGCTGCGGTTCACTCTACGAGCCGCACGTCGAGCCTGTAAATCTTCTCCGGCGCGATGCTCGACCAACCCTCTTCAATCGCACCAAGCATACCTTGTTCTGAAAGGAATGTCTCCGCCCTCTGACGGGACGCGACCTTCAGGACGAGGGTCGAAATCCCGCTCTCGGAAGACTGCACGAGCCGTACCGCTGGGCCGTCCGCTATCTCCCAGAGGCCGGGCGAGGTCTCTGCCTCCGGCCCTAAAAATTTGGCCCAGCGCTTTTGCGCCCACGGCGCACTCCTAACCTTCGCCCAGACCTCTTTGACGGACTCGACGCCGAGCGCTCCGCCGCCGCACGCCTGTAGAGACGCCTTGTCCGCGCTGCGCTTCTCCTCATGAGTTTTGAATTCGGACCAGTGCGGAAGGTCTTTGAAATGCCCGTAAGCATATTCGACCAGAAAGACCAGGTGGCCGTTCATCACCTTGTCCAGCCCGAACCTGATGGCCCAGCCGCCCCGTCCTGGGTCAGCCATCTTGCTCGCGCCCGGCAATCGCCCCAGCATGATCATGTAGTCGATCCAGAAGCTGCGACCAAGCATCTTGCCCAGGATGGCGTTCGCGTAGAGCTTCGTCTTGCTCCCGTTTGCCTCCCTTTGTACGTAGGACGTGGCGGGGCCGCGCGGAATCCCGCGCCCGTCAAGCTCGCGGACGCTGTCCTCCAGCAGGTCGGCCTCGAAAGCCAGGGCGGCGAAGCGCGCAGAGGCATCTCGGCGCGGGGCGCAGGAGAGCACCTCCAGGTAAAGGTTGCCGAGCGCGACGCCCCCGCTCGTGAAAGACGGGTAAGAGCGAAAAGGCCAGGCGACGGGAAGCCCGAGCGTTCCCGTCAGAAGCTCGAAGAGCGGCCGCGCGTCCGCCTCCTTGCGCGCGATGAGGTGGTCTAGTTGTTTGACGACAGGCCGCATCCTTAATCAACTCCCCTTTGCCCGCCAGCAATGTTGGCCGCAGATTCTACCCGAACGGCCGCCCGGCGCACGAACTTTTTTGAAATAGAGCCCGCGCCCGAAAGTCCTACAAGAGTAGTTGACAGCCGGCCCGGTTGCGCTTATCATCCCTGAGCTAGTCCTACCAGAGTAGTAGAAGAGGAACGACAAGTGACGGCAAAATCCAGACAGAGGCTCGGCGAGCGTGAGCTCGGCATTATGCGCGCTCTCTGGCAGAAAGGTCGGGCCACGGTCGCGGAAGTTCAGCGCGAGCTGATTGATGAGGGCAGCGAAGTCGCGTACACGACCGTGCAGACGATGCTGAACCGCATGGAGGCGAAGGGGCTGGTGGCCCGTGACGATTCGGACCGCGCGCACCGCTACCGCCCTCTTTTGAAAGAGCCGACCGCCGTCAGCGGCGCGATCCGGCGGCTGACGGACCGCTTCTTCAGCGGTTCGGTCGAAGCGCTGGCCACACGCCTGGTCGAGAAGGAGTTGAGCCCGGAGCAGCTTGAGCGCATACAGGCTTTAATTGACGCACACCGAAATAAGGAGTCCTCGAAATGATTGGCTATACGGACGCCGCCCGATTCGCTATCGCCCTGGCCTTCAACCTGACGCTCATAGGCATCCCCGTAGCCCTCGGCGTCGCGGCCTCTCTCAAGCTGGCGCGCACGGCAGCGCCCCGCGCGCGCTACATCATCGCCGTCGCGGCATTCTTCGCCGTCTCGCTGCTGCCCCTGGCGATGACCATCAGGGCCGCACGCGAGCAAGTAGAGCTTGCGCCGACCGCCGTCATCAAACCAGGCGACCGGAGCGCCGAAGCGTCAGGCGCGAACATCGCGGCCGCCCAACGTGTGCGCGCAGAAGCCTCAGTCCGCACAACTTCGTCCATCATCGCGGGCGTGATCGACGACCTCGCGGGCTTTGTCATCAATAGCCGTCTCGCGCCTTTCTTCCTGGCGCTGTGGGTTCTAATCAGCGCCTTGCTGCTCGGAAGAGAGTCAGCCGGGTACGTGCAGTTGGCCAGGGCCAGGCGGACCTGGAAGCCTGCGGAAGAAGCGTTGCGGGAGGAGTTGTCATGGCCCGTCGATGTCCCGCTCTTCATAGACGAGAGTGAAGGCCCGTTTGCGGTCGGGCTCTTCCGCGCCGGTGTGGTGCTGCCCGCGGGTTTGTTGACGGACCTGACTCCGTGCGCGGGACGCTCAATCGCGCGCCACGAACTGGCACACGTCCGTTGGCGCGACCCGCTCGTCAACAGCCTGACGCGCGCCGTGCGTGCCCTGCTCTGGCCGAGTCTCCCTCTCTGGTACTTGGAACGCGCCGCGCGCTTCGAGCGCGAGGCCGCGGCCGACCGCGCGGCAATCAATCCTGAAGAGGCTCACGCGGGCGAGAATATTTCTGCGGCCGATTACGTCTCCGCTCTAGTCTCGGTCGCAAGATTGTCCGGGCGCACGCCAGGCGACGGGCGACACACCTTGGTCGCAACGAAAGTCGGCGGCGGCAATCTGGAAGAGCGTGCGCGAAGACTTCTGCCCACAGCGTCAAGGTTCACCGGGGCTCGCCTCTCCCTGGCATGTCTGGCCCTTTCCGCGAGCATCCTGGGGGCGTTCGTCGTCCCTGCCGCTTCACAGCAACAGCAGCCGTCGTCCACCTCGTCTCATCCAACCATCAACGGCAAGGCTTCTCTGGAGAGTAAGGCGGAAAGGATTTCGGGTTCCGCGGAGGAGCGTGACGTGTGGCTCTTGATTAGTGAAGGCGGGCGGCGACTGGAAATCCGCAACGGCTACAGCGTCAGTATGAACGGTGGCGGCAAGGTGAATTTCAAAGATGAGGGTCGAATCATGGAGCTGCCCGAAGGGCTCAACATTTTTGTGGACGGAAAGCCTGTCTACGTAGAGCGTAGGGTGCGTGAGGGAGAGATTGTCCGCATCACCGACGGCGCGGGCAAGACCATCTGGCAGCTCGCCGCCATACCTCCCGCGAATGCCCCAAAGATGGACCGCCCGCGCACCCGCCTTGGCGGAAAAACCGGAACACCTTAACTCGTCCGGCGTCGGTTAAAGCTGAGTGCGAAGATGAAATCTCTGCTGCTCACAGTCTGCCTCTTAACGAACGTCTGCCCTTGGGCGAGCAATTCAGGAAGGTTTTTCCCTGCAACTTCTACACGCCCGGCTCCTGTTTCCTTCGCCGCGCGGCGCGAGTTAAAGATTACGGTTGACCCGCGGATAGAGCTTCTCTCCGTGGTGCAGTCTCTGACCGATTACTTCCTGATTAACAAGGACGACACTTCGTACCGGCGCGCCGTCGAGAAGCATTTCGCCACGTTTAAGAATCATCCGGCGGTCAAGCTCTTCTCGCAGATGTGGCGCAAGGGTTTCAATTTTCAAGTGCCGCCGAGCGCGATGCTCTACCTCTCGAACCCGCCCGAGCTGAAATTGCAACGACCCTTCACGGACGAAATCATAAAGCGCGCCGGGGGCCCTGAGCGCCTGGATCAGTTCCTACAGACGCTCAGAGACTTCGCCCGCGCTTCCGACTTCAACTCCTTTTACAGGGCCAACAAAAAGAGTTACGAGCGCATGGTGGACGGCGTGCGCGCGAAGGCCAGGACCCTGGATTACATCTACGTGCTGGAGAGCTATTACAGAATCAGGCAGCACAGCTATCACGTCATGCTCATGCCGCTGGCACAGGAGCTGGGCTTTGGCGTCAACCTCAAGCGCGATGACGGCCGCCTGGACCTCTACCAGATGATCGGGCGCAGCGCCGTCAAAGACGGCTTTCCGCTCTTCGGCCAGGGCGGAGAGATAACTCTCCAGAACCTTGTCTGGCACGAATTCAGCCACTCCTTCGTCAATCCTTTGTCGGAAAAGCACAGGGAGACGCTGGCGAAGTACGCCACACTCTACGCGCCCATCTCGAAACAGATGAGTGAACAGGCTTACAGCGACTGGGAGCACGCCGTCAACGAGCACGTCATACGCGCCCTGACGAGTCGGCTGGCCGCGCTGGAAATCAGCACGGAGGTCGGAGAGCGAGAGCTTCAGGCAGACAAACAGAGAGGCTTCATTTATATAGAGGCCCTGGCCGAAAGGCTGAAAGAGTACGAAAGCCAACCGGGCAAATACCCGACCTTCGCAGACTTCTACCCGCGCCTGATAGAGGTCTTCAAAGAGATTCAGGAGAGAGACAAACAATGAGAGGCTGGAGGACGGAGCTTTTTGGTAGTGAGGTAAGTTAAATAAACAGGGTATAGCTCGGTAGGCCGCGTCAGCGGCCTACTGAATTTAGCCCGGCCTTTCAAGGCCGGGTTACGCAATCGCAAGATGATGTGCGTCGCGTCAGCGACGCGTGAATGAAGAGGACGTATTGATTCACGCGTCGCTGACGCGACGCCGTGTTTAATCCAAC
>DATEMM010000549.1:0-9164 GCA_035275605.1 Pyrinomonadaceae bacterium | reverse complement strand
TGGCGCGTGGGGGACTCTCAGTAAGTGGAGGGCGTAGATGACAGGCCCGAAGCAGGAAACTCGTTGGGTGTTGCGCGCCCAGTCCGGCGACCGGGAGGCTTTTGACTCGCTCCTGCAAGCCGTTCAGGAGCCGCTCTACCGCTACATTCTCAGGCTGACGAACGAGCGCACGCTGGCCGAAGACATCCTGCAAGAGGTCTTCATACGCATCTACCGCAAGCTGGGCTGGCTGCGCGACCCGGACCTCTTTCGCCCCTGGGCCTACCGGATAGCTTCCAGGGAAACGTTCAAGCGCCTGAAGAGGGAAAGGCACTGGGCCGAGCAGGTCAGAGACGAATCGGTCCTGGAGGCGATACCAGCCGAGCCCTCCGCCGAGGATTTCGCACCCGAGTTGATAGAGCATCTCCCGCGATTAATCGCGCGTGTCTCGCCGGCCAGCCGCGCGGTTCTCATCCTGCATTACCTGGAGGAGATGCCGCTCAGCGAGGTGGCGGACGTACTGGGCATAGCCGCTGGCACAGCCAAGTCCAGACTCGCTTACGGGCTCGCGAGCTTGCGCGGCGCGATCAGAGATGAGAGTCCCGGCGCGAAAGAGTCCGGGCCGTCGATTCGGTCATAATCGAAAGGAGATTTTAGATGGCTGAGAAATGGGAGAAAGTGGAGATCACGTTGACGGAAGAGGAGCGAACGAGCTTCAGGAGCGCCCTTATCATCTTCGTCATCGTCGAGGCGCTCGTGCTGGTTCCGTTCGTGCTCTACAAGATTTTTCGCTGAAGTTCGGCGCAGGGTCTTGTGGCCGGGCGGCGAGTTCTCAAGTTAATTACCAGACTGGAGGTCAAAGATGTCAGACGCAATCAATATCAACGGGGTCCGCAGAACGGCGCTTGACCGCATAGAGCGGAGCGAGCGTAACTCGAAGATCACGTTCTTCGTCGCGGCCATCATAGAAGCAGCTTTCCTGGCGGGGTTCTTACTTCTCGCGGACTTCTCAAATCGTCTGCACGTGCTGCTGCTGCTGGCGACAATCGCCGTCTACACGATTCTGGCGCTCGGCCTGGTGGCCCTGGGCGCGCACGTCAACCGCAACACCCTGCGCGTGCTGAGCGCCATCGAGCTACTGGATAAAGGCGAGGGAGCGGAAAAGAGATAACTCAGGTGAGGGCCAAAAGCGGGCAGTGAAAAAGAAAGCGCCGGATTCCCCCAAATCCGGCGCTTTCTTGATCCTTCACTCGTTCAAGATTGAAGGAGAGTTATGAATTGCTCGCTACCATACACGAGTCGAACATAACTTTGATTGCGCTTCTATTGCAATGGCCTTACGGTTTACCTTCGTCCTCAGGCGGGCGGGATGAGAGTCCTCGTTTGTGGCTTCTGCTTGAGCTGCTTGATGACGATGCGCGAGCCTAGCAGGACGGCGAGCACGAAAGCGAATTTGATGGGGAGCCTCGCGTCCGATTTGACCAGCATCCAGAAGTGTATGACGCCGCCAACGGCCGCGACGTAAGCAAGCTTGTGCAGGCGCGCCCAGCGCTTTCCCCCTAGCCGTTTGATCCAGCCCTTCGTCGAAGTGATTGCCAGCGGCACCATCAGGAAGAAGCTGAGCATGCCGACGGCAATGAAGGGGCGCGCGTAGATGTCCGCGACGGTGCTCTTGAGGTTGAAGGTGCGGTCGAACCAGATGTAAGTCAAAAGATGCAGGAAGCCATAGAAGAAGGCGTAGAGCCCCAGCATCCTGCGAAGCTGTATGATCCACTGCGCGCCCGTCATCTTCCGGAGCGGCGTGACGGCGAGCGAGATGAAGAGGAAGACTAGGGTAAGCATCCCCGTCGTCCTCGTCAGAAACTCGACGGGGTTTGCCCCGAGCTGCTGGTGATACCAGTCCCAGCCCATCAGGGAGAGCGGCACCAGGCTGTTGACGAAGACGACCAGCTTGTAGAACTTGATGTCTTTCATCGCAAACGCGTGCCCTCAGAAATTCACTCTCAAATCCATGCCACTGTAAAGCTGCCCGACCTGTTCGGCGTAGCCGTTAAAAAGTAGCGTGTCGCGCTTTCCATACTCGCCGATGCGCGTCTCACGGGCCTGGCTCCAGCGCGGGTGGTCTACATTGGGATTGACGTTCGAGTAGAAGCCGTATTCGCGTGGCGCGTAGGCGCTCCAGGTGGTCGCGGGCTGTGTACTGACTAGACGAATCTTGACGATGGATTTGATGCTCTTGAACCCATACTTCCAGGGGACGACAAGCCGAAGGGGAGCGCCGTCCTGCGGGGGCAAAGCCTCGCCGTAAAGCCCGCTGGCGAGAATCGTCAACGGGTGCATCGCTTCGTCCAGGCGCAGACCCTCCACGTAGGGCCAGTCGAGCGAACCGCCCTGCTGCTCAGGCATACGCTTCGGGTCGTAGAGGGTCTCGAACTGCACGAAGCGCGCGGAGGAATTGGGCTCGACCGCGTCGAGCAGGTTGCTGAGCGAGAAGCCGACCCAGGGGATGACCATTGACCAGCCCTCTACGCAGCGCAGGCGATAGATGCGCTCTTCGAGCGGGGCTAGTTTCAGGAGGTCGTCCAGGTCGAAGACTTTAGGTTTGTTGACGAGACCCTCGACCGCGACCGTCCACGGGCGCGTGACGAAGCCCCTGGCCACGCCCGCCACGTCCCCTTTGTCGGTCGTGAACTCGTAAAAATTGTTGTAGTTGGTGATGTCCTCGAACGAGGTCAGCTTTTCATTGACAGTGTAGCCGTTGGCCGCGGCCTTTGACGGCTCCGCCCTGACGACGTCGGCCAGTTTCTCGCCCTCCACGCGCGGCTGCGGCGCGGCGTTGAGCGCGCGGTAAATGTAGCCGGTCGCGGCCGTCGTCGCCAGGAGCGCAGCGCCGCGCATGAAGTTGCGCCGCGATAGATAAACGTCTTTCGGCGTAATCTCGCTGCTCTTAATGTCGTCCGTCTTCTTAATGACCATATCTCGCCGAAGATACGTGGCCCGCGGGCATTTCGGTTTTCAGGCCGCGTCCAATGGTTTTGTGGCCCGGCAAATGTAGTACGTGCCGAAAGAGATTTCCTCCAGTTCGACCTCGCCGGCCAGTTCTTTGAGATGTTCCCAGGGACGTATGTCCGGGTTCCCGAGGACGGTCAGCCTGCTCGCCCAGACGACGAACGGATGAAGCAGCCGCCCGATGAGGTTGGAAGGCAGCTTGGCGTCCATGATGACGAGGCGACCGCCCGGACGCAGTTGGCTCCAGGTGTGTTCGAGCACTCGCTTGTGATGAGGCATGACGGCGTAGGAGAGGCTAAAGAGCACGCCGTCAACCGCGACGGGCGCGGCGTAGCGGGCGGCGTCGGCGCACTTCAAAGCGACGTTGCGCCATCCGGCGCGTGCGCGCAGGTGTCTAGCCTCGTTCAGCATCCCCTCGGACAGGTCCACGCCGTAGACCTGACCTTCTGTGCCAACCGCCTGTGCCAGCGCGGCCAGGTTTCTTCCGGTCCCGCAGCCGATTTCGAGGACGTGGTCGCCAGGCTTGAGTTCCAGCCGCCTGACCGCCCTGCCGCGTATACCGGGCGGGAGCAGGAAGAGCCACTCGAAGAAGACGAAGAAGCGGGCGAGCCGGTTATAGCGTCGCCGGACAAAAGGAACGTCGTAATCCACCCAGCTACTCTTTAGCTCCATAGTCTTCTACAGCCTCCTCAGGTTAGCCGCCCTTCTTCTTGGCGGCGTGCTTGGTCGTGGCGCTCTTCTTCGCTGCGCTCTTCTTGGCCGCACTCTTCTTGGCCGCGCTCTTTTTCGCGCCGCCTTTTTTTGACGCGCGTTTGGTCGAACTGGTCGCGCTCTTTGCGGCCCACACCGTCTGCAATCTATCTGACAGGTCTATGCCGAATTTATCCCTGATCTTTTTACTCAAGGCCGGGAGCAGAATGGTTTGGGCGACGCCGGAGAATTCATCGGAAAGTCTCTCGCCTATAGCGTAAACCTCTTCGAGCAGGCCGCTCGGTTTGCGCCCACGCTTCTTCGGCGTCGCGTCTTCCATGGCCGCCGCGATGCCGGAGCCGACGACGTAGCCGACGGCCAGCGCGCCCAGGCTCCACGCGACTGAATGCTTGCGGAACTGCGCCCGCCAGTCGAGCGTCTCCGCGACAGTCTCTTTAACGGTCTCGTACTGCTCTGTGACCGTCTCCTTAATCTCCTCCACGGTCTGCGAGATGTCCTCGCGCGCCTCTTCCATGCGACGCTGTAATTCCGCCTTGCTAGGCTCCCCAGTGCTCGCGGTCTGTGCCGCGGCGCGGGTCGAAGTCTTCTTTGCGACCATTGCGTCCACCCTTTCTGTTCGATCTGGTTTCCACAGATGCTAACAGGCGAGACGGGATTCGTTCAATCCCCAGCCAGAGGTGGCCGCATTTACGCCAATCGGCTATTATCCTTCGCGAGACCGTCTCCCGCGATCTTTCCTCCTTAGAAGAGGTTCCCATGAGCTTAAAGCATCTGCACCGCTCGTTAATTCTCCTCCTGCTGTTCACCTCACTGACCCTGGCACAGACGCCGGCCCCGGCCAAAACGCCGCAGACCGACGAGCAGCGCAAGGCCGAGCAGACGCTGAAAGCGAAAGCGCTCCTCCTGCTCGAAGATGTCATCAAGGATTCCGAATCGTTCAAGCACGCCGAGAACCGGATTCGCGTCAGGGCGCTGGCGGCGAACGTGCTCTGGGAGCAGGACGAGACGCGCGCCCGTGCCCTCTTCAAGGAAGTGATGGCCAGCCTCGTCGATTTATTGAATAACCCGGAGCCGGGCGAGCAGCCCGAAGGCGGGAGAATATTCGAGGGGCCGCAGCAGTTGCGCGCCGAGTTGTTGCAGATTCTGGCCCAGCGTGACGCGCGGCTCGCGCGCGAATTCCTGCGCGCCTCGCGACCCCAGGGCGCACAGCCGCGAACCGCGCGCGAGGCTCTGCCGGATCAGCCCCTTGAGATGAATCTGGCGGTTCAGTTCGCCTCGACCGACCCCAAGCAGGCGCTCGAAATCGGCGAGGAGGCGTTATCCAGAGGATTGAGTTACGAGTTGCCGCAGTTGATCGTCGCGCTCAGGGAGAAAGACCCGGAGGCGGCGGCGAAGCTGGCCGGTGAGACCGTGGCCAAAATCCGCTCTGAGAAACTGGAGTCGAGCCACGTTGCCAGGCAGGTCGCTTACGCCCTGCTGCGCGAGGCTGCGAAAGCGCCCGAGGGCGACGGGAAGAGCACGAAAAGCTCGCAGCCTCTGTTAGACCAGGCGACGCTGCGCGAGTTGAGCGAGATGATTGCGGCGGAAGCACTGCGCTCCTCGCCCATCAACGACGAGCTGCTCGGCGCTGTGCAGGAGATGATGCCGGAAATCGAGAAGTACACGCCGGAGCGCGCCGCACAGTTGCGACGCAAGGTCGAGGCGCAGAAGGTGGCAAGCGGAGAAGGCGGCGAGAATAATGAACAGAACAACTGGGCAAAATACCAGTCCCTTTTCGAGAAGGGCAGCGCTGAGGAACTGATAAACGCCGCGGCAAGCGTCCCGCCGGAAATGCGCGGGACGTTCTACCAGGTCGCCGCCTCGAAGTTGATGGAGGCTGGCGACGAGGCACGTGCGCGCCAACTAATCAACGAGCACGTCAAAGAGCCGGAGCAGCGCAAATACATGCTCGCGCAACTGGACGAGATGGTGGCGTACAAGGCTGCCGAGCAGGGTAAGCTCGAACAGACGCGGAAAATGCTCGCCGCGCTTCGCACCAACGAGGAGCGGGTCATGCTGCTGGCACAGCTCGCCACCGGGGCCGCCGACAAAGGCGACAAGAAGACGGCGCTGCAACTGCTCGAAGAAGCGCGCGCGATGATGCCTGGGCGCGCCAAGAACTTCACACAGCTCGGCGCGCTCCTGGCCGTCGCACGCGCTTACGCCCCGCTCGACGCCTCGCGCAGCCTGGCTATCCTGGAGCCGGTCGTGGATCAGCTCAACGAGTTGCTCGCCGCGGCCATAGTCCTCGGCGGCTTCATGACCGAAGAGATCATCAAAGATGACGAGATCATGATGGAGCCCTTGTCAGCGGTCTTCAACGAATTCTTCGTGCGCTACCTGGGAGATTTGAGCGCCCTGGCGCGCGCGGACTTCGAGCGGACGAAGGCCCTGGCCGACCGTTTCCAGCGCGACGAAATCAGGATCATCGCGCGCCTCTTGATCGTCCAGAGCATTCTGGCCCCGCAACAGGTACTGCAACGCGGCGGGCAACAGGTGCCGCAACGCAGCGTAGCCACCGTGCCCGCGACCACGACCACCACTGTAGTTGGTGAAAGCCGCGAGCCCTGATCCGGCGCAGTCTCGGATGCGGTTTGAGACAAAATGAGTTTTGACCCTTTCCGGGCCTTCTTGCTAAGGGGCGGTTTTACTGTCGGATTGACGGCGAATCGCCTCTTCCGCTTTTCAACCCTTTTTGACTGTGCCAGGCTTCAGAGGGGTCAAAAGTCGTTAAGGAAGCAAGCACCCTGACAGCAATCCTTGAAGAGTGACGGCCGCTATTCTTAGAGAATCATGAACAGACTGCTGAGACAAATGTTCAAGGGGTTTCGTAAACTTTCCCTGTCAATAGAATCAAGGTTCGACAAAAATTTCTTATCGCCGGACGTTCCCATGTCGAGGGTCGTCAGCCATCAGAATTGGCGACCGTACCTGTATGAGATCGGCAACAAGCCCGGCATGAGAGTGTTGGAACTGGGCAGCCGCGAAGTAATCTGCGCGTCGAGTGCTCGGCTCGGCTTCGCCAACGCGGAATACGTTGGCTTTGACTATTACCCAGGCCATAATGTCGATGTCGTCGGAGACGCTCATAAACTCTCTTCCTATTTCAAGGAAGGGGAGCGGTTTGACGTCGTCTATTCAATCGCCTGTTTTGAGCACTTCGCAATGCCCTGGATTGTCGCCGCCGAGATCGCAAAGGTGCTTAAAGTAGGCGGACTCGTTTTCGTGGAAACACACTTTTCGTTCTCGTCGCACGAAAGGCCGTGGCACTTCTTTCAATTTAGCGATATGGCATTAAAAGTGTTATTTTCCGAGGCGCTCGGGTTTGAATGCTTGGAGGCCGGGATGTCGAACCCGATTGTCGGCAGATTCTCCTCGCTGGCCGATACCTATTTGAAAAACAGCCCCGTGCTGGGTCTTTATTGTCACAGCGAATATCTCGGCCGGAAGGTCAGAGAGGTGAAGAGCTTTAATTGGGAGCAAGTGGATTTAGCAAGCGTGGTCGGAGAAACGAAATATCCCGAACCGAAAGCATGACTCATTTCCACGGATTGTTTTGAACCGGAGACGAGGGGCCATCGTACCCAAAGGTGGTTCTAAAGTTTGAAGCGTCCGGCAAAGGCTGGGCGAAAAAGGGGCGTAGAGAGTATGTATTGTCCATCCTGCGGAGTCGAAGTGACTAGGGAGTTGAACTACTGCAACCGCTGCGGGGCGAATTTGAACCCTGCTCAAATCGAGCCTGAGCAGCCCCTGCGCCCGGTCAACCTGACGGGGCCGACCATAGCCGTCGCGCTGATGGTCGTCATCGGCCTGGGAATCATCTTCGCGAGCGCAGCGGATTTGGGAAGGAGTATGCACCCGGCGGCGCTGACGTGGATGGTCCTAGGGGGACTCGCCATGTTGGCGGGAGTCGCATCCCTGGTCATACGCCAGTGGACGTATCTGGCCGGCGCTACGAAGCCCAAAGAGCGCTCCTTCCCGCGCAAGAAAGCTGCCGAGAGCGAGCCCGTGGCGCAGCTCCCGCCCCCACGCGCCGAGCCCATCTCCAGCGTCACGGACCACACCACGCGCACCTTTGGGCACGCTTACGTGGAGCGCGAGGGCCGTAAATAGTTTCTAGAGAATCGCTGCGAGAAATGGAGAAGGGGATTAGCGAAATTGTCGGCCGCGCACACCTGGACGGTGGGCGAAGTGTGGAGATATATCGCGCCCTGCGCTCGCTTTTGTGCGCGACGTGCGGGACGGAGATTCCAGAGGGCACGCTCTTTACGCGACGTAGGGTGAAGGGAGTGGGCGTGCGCATCATGCCGCAGTGCCGGAAGTGCGCGCCCTTCAATCTTCAGGCCGGGAAGAAAGAGAAGTCCGCTTTGCTCCAGTCGTTGATGAGTGGAGCGCAGGCGGATTCGCCCGGACGGGCTGGCACAAAGGCGCGTGCCGCGACAGATGATGTAGAACGGCAAAGGGACGAGAAGAATCTGGAGGAAGAGGTCAGGCGGCGGCTGGGGCCTGCGCTGAAGAGAAAGAGCGGCGGCGACCGCAAATAGGAGAAGCGAAGCGCCCGGCGAAACACTTAACGCGAGCGTCTGTCGAAACGGCTGAGCGACGGTAACCCGACTCAAACCAAAGCGACGCGCGAGGACGTCGCCTTTTCGACTTTGCTCAGACCGTTAGACCCCCTGTGATCGTTTCGCCGGACGCAGGCCGGCTGCCGCTGACCTAACCCGAAAGGGTTCGGCAGCCGACATTAAGATTTACTGGAATCGCTACTGCCCGAACCTCTGCCGATACTCAGCGGAATTAATGAACCCATTGATCATGGTCCGATAGTTCCCGCCATTAGTATTCATCTCCTGAACCCACTGCTGGTAAGAGATGTCAGCACTACGCCTTAAGTACCCAAAATACTGCATAATCACGAACGCCTCGTTGTAGTACTTGTTGTAGACCTCCACGCTCTCCACCAACTGTCTGAGCACCTGCGCCCTGGTCAGACTCCCGTTAGTCAACCCGTTAATCCAACCCTGCCTGCCTGGATGCGTCGGCAGTCCCACGGTTTGAAGAAGCGCGTTGACGTAAGCCGTGGGGTCGGTGATGGCTCCGTACCTGTTCTGGAAGTCAGGTCTGGCCATGAATTCGGTGATGAAGGCCAGTTTGTTGGCTTCCAACTGTTCAGAGGAGAGGAAGCCGCTCACCTTGGCTAGATCAGGCATGAACTGCTCGAACAAGGGAATGCGCCCGACTGCCGAGTAGAAGCGGTAGATGAAGTAGCCTCTCGTTTGGAATTCCTCAGAACGGAAGAAGGCAGAACTTACTTCTATCCGGTCACAGGGTTGGGCGACTGTGGTACCGCAGCCGTTGAGGATGTCTTGCCAGCCCTGGAAGCCTGTGGGGTCTGGTTCACGGCCCAGGAGGTCGATGTAGTGTTG
>DATEMM010000548.1:0-14902 GCA_035275605.1 Pyrinomonadaceae bacterium | reverse complement strand
AGCACAGCCACAAGCGTCCAGACAAAGAGCACGACAGCGACACAAGCCATCGCTCCCGTCTACACCGCTTACAGAGGCGTCAGCGTCGGGCTGAGCGCCGACGAAGTGCGACAGAAGCTCGGCAAACCCGAGGAGATAATTGACGACATGGATCTCTTCGTCTTCTCAGACAAGGAGAGGGCGCGCGTCTACTATGATAAAGAGAAGAAGGCACGAGCCATTTCCGTTACCTATATTGGTGAAAACGGCGGGGCACCTCTTCCCAAAGCCGTGCTCGGCACGGAGATAGAGAGCAAAGAGGACGGCTCAATGTATCAGATGGTCAGATACCCGGAAGCCGGATACTGGGTTTCATACAACCGCGCCGCCGGGGAGAACCCGTTGGTGATGGTAACGATGCAAAAAATTCCCTGATTGGAGGCATCAGGCTTTGCCCGAGGTTATTTACTCACAGGCATTCCTCTCCCTGGTTACTTATTTTAACTCATAGCGAGTTCCCTGAATGTCTCTGAAAGGACCCTCAGCTTTGACTGTTTTGGTAGTAGATGATTTCGAGGACACGCGCGTCATGTTGAGGCGCATGCTCGAAACGCATGATTACCGCGTGATGGAGGCCAGCGATGGACAGGAAGCTGTCGAGATGGCCCAACGCGCGTGCCCTAATCTCATCCTGATGGACTTGAACATGCCGCTGGTGGACGGACTGGCCGCCGCCACTCAGATACGTGCATGTAAAGGGCGTTGCCGGAACGTCCCCATTCTGGCTATGACTGCCTTTGACACTTACGGGATGAAGGAGGCAGCACTGGAAGCGGGCTGCGATGACTACATTACCAAGCCGATTGCTGCGGACGATTTGGACAGGGTTTTGCACCGTCTTACCTTAGGGTGAGTCCGGCCGCCTTTTCCAGCACGGTCGATCTACTCTGTAACGAGTTTCGTTGAAGCCATAGTTCACGGGGGGGTTGCAGTGGTAATCACAAAGGCGCAGTTGCTGGGATACAGCCTGGACATTTTGGTCGGCGGCCTCTTTGCGATTGTGAGCGGTTGGGCTTTCCTCATCATCCTGTTCATCCCTTACTGGACTGGCGTTTTAATCGGCCTGCTTCTCTACATCATTCTACGCGCCCTCGCCTCTCTGGGGGCGCGTGAGGACTTAGATATTTGAACAAGCGCGGAAAGACTTTGCACCCTGGTTGAAGCAATCAAAATCGATTAGGCGGAAGGATGCCATGCGGAGCTATTCAGCCGGATTTTCCGGCGCTTCTTAAGAGCTACCCCGATACACTCAAGCCATGCTCTTTCATCTACTCTTGTCTTTCCTCAACCCTCCTTTTTGATATAGTGTGAGTCCACTACCGAGCCCAAATTAATGGCGACCATTCGACGACTGAAAGCGCGGTTGCGGTTACTGCGACCGAGATGGCGGCGCGCCAATCTGGCCTTGCTGCGCCTATCAATGCGCTTGCTTCCCGGAGAGCGCCAGCGCGTCTTCGCGTTGACCATCCTGATTGGCGTGCTCTGCGGGCTTGCCGCCGTCGCGTTCCACCTCGCCATCCGCGCCACGGAAAGTCATCTCATCGGGCGAGCCATGTCCGCTCCGGGTCATTCCTGGATATGGTGGACTATTTTGACGCCGATGCTCGGCGGGTTATTAAGTGGCTTGCTCTTACAATATGTCGTGCCGGAAGCACGCGGCAGTGGTATCCCGCAGGTAAAAGTCGCCTACGCCGTCAGGGGTGGCAAACTCTCCTTTCGTCACTCGACAATCGGTAAATTTCTTGTCGGAACTTTGCAAATCGGATCAGGAGCTTCATTGGGGCGTGAAGGCCCGACGGTTCAGATCTGTGCGGGAATTGCGAGCCTTTTGGGTCGCGCCGCCGCTCTCTCTAAAGATAATCTCAGACGCCTGCTCCCGGTCGGCGCTGCCGCAGGTATCGCGGCTGCATTCAATGCGCCTATTGCCGCCGTCACCTTCACAGTCGAGGAGGTCGTCGGCGACCTTGACCAAACGGTGCTCTCCGGCGTCATCGTCGCCGCTGCTTTAGCCGCAGCCATCGAGCGCAGCGTGCTCGGCGAACACCCGGTCTTCGACGTTCCGGTAAGGTACGGGTTCGAGCACAACTCTTCACTCCTTTTTTATGCTCTGCTTGGTGTCGCCGGGGCAATCGTCTCGCTCATCTTTACCGAATCAGTGCTGAAACTGCGTGGCTGGTTTCAACGCCTGAAAGCTGTCCCGCTGTGGGTGCGACCTGCTATCGGGAGCACCCTCACGGGCGTGCTTGCAGTTCTCGCTCTCTGGTGGCTGAAGACCGGGGGCGTCACCGGCGGCGGCTACGACACGCTCGGCGAGGCGCTGACGGGCAGGCTGGGGGTGCAGGTGTTACTCGCCCTCTGTGCGATGAAACTGGCGGCGACCGTCTTCTCTTACGGTTCGGGCGGAGCGGGCGGACTCTTCGCGCCTTCACTTTTTATCGGTGGAATGATCGGCGGCGCAGTCGGATTTCTGGATCAGATGGTGTTGCATCATTCCGGTAATGAGGTCGGAGCTTTCGCCCTCGTCGGCATGGGAACGGTCTTTGCCGGAAGCATTCGCGCGCCGATTACCTCCGTGCTCATCATCTTCGAGATGACGGGAAGCTATCGCCTCATCCTGCCGCTGATGATCGCTAACATGACTGCTTACGTCATCGCGCACCACTTCCGGCCAACTCCAATTTATGAGGCGCTGCTTGAGCAGGACGGCGTGCATCTACCACATCGTCGCGGAGCGGTTTCCCATGCGCTGGAGCAATTGCGCGTGGCGGAGGCGATGACGACAAAGCCCATCTCTCTGGACGCTAATCTGACCGCCGCCGAAGCTCTCCGGCACATCGGCAATCACGATTTCTCTACTTATCCTGTGGTTGCTGACGGCGACCGCTTTATCGGTATGGTGAGCGAAGCACGTTTGCGCCGCACCATGGCCGAAGGCAAGGGTCACATCCAGGTGCAAAAGCTGACCAGCCAAAGCGATTGCGTGTTCCCTGACCAACCACTGGTGCGCGCGGTCATACACATGAACCAGTCAAAAGTGCGTCAGTTGGCAGTACTGGAACGCGGAGAAGGATATTGTCTGATTGGGCTACTGACGATGAGTGATGTTGTGAGCGCACAGGCGCGCGCCGCTCTCACTGCGGGTGAAGCCGATAGGACTATTGCTCCGGGCTTTAGCGATCTTAAAGAACCAGCTCGTTGAGCTTCTTCGTTTATAGTCTATATCTCAACCTTACTAATTATGTGCCGGGGCAAAGTACAGAACATCCGGCGATCACAGTCTCTATTATTCTAAAAGCATTCGACTCCTTGCCGGTGTCAACTCCCAATCGCTGTTCGGCTAGTTGATCCGCTGCTTTACTCGTCGGGATACCTTCGTCCTTCGCCACCTGAAATACTTTCAGCAGCGTGTCGTAAATATCATCTACCTTAGCGGCGACGCGCGCAGACTCCCAGCCGAGCGCCCCTATGCAGACATTGATTACTCCGCCCGCGTTAGCGACGTAATCCGGGGCGTACAGAATGCCTCGCTCCGCCAAGGCCCAGCCGTGGCGATCCTCCAGAAGTTGGTTGTTCGCGGCACCCGCCACCATCTCGGCTTTCAATTGCGGCAGCGTTTGATCGTTGATGACTCCGCCAAGTGCGCAGGGTGCAAAGATGTCGGCACTCACCCCATAAATATCCGCAGGGGCGACTCCCTCCGCATTGAAATCTTGAACCAGGTTCCTGACCCGCTCCCGGTCTACGTCCGTGACGATGAGTCTGGCCCCAGCCCCATGTAATTTTTTTGCCAGGTGAGTACCCACGCTGCCGCAGCCCTGAATGGCGACTATTTTGCCTGCCACGTTGTCCGATCCCCAGCGATATTTCGCCGAGGCGAGGATAGCGCGGAAAACTCCATGCGCCGTGACGGGCGAAGGGTCACCGGAGCGCCCCTCCAATCCGACCACATACTTTGTCTCCAGAGAGACACACCCCATGTCGGCAGTCGTCGTCGCCACGTCCTCCGCCGTGATATATCGACCTTTAAGAGTTTCGACGAAACGCCCGTGCGCGCGGAAAAGTTTTTCCCTGTCCGTTATCTTTTCGGGGGCGATGATGACGGATTTCCCGCCGCCGAGTGGTAAGCCCGCCAGGGCATTTTTGTAAGTCATCCCGCGCGAAAGACGGAGCGCATCCACGAGCGCCTCCTCGTCGCTCCCGTAATGCCAGAGTCGTGTGCCGCCCAGGGCCGGGCCGAGCGTCGTGTTGTGAACAGCGATGATCCCCCGGTAATTTGCCGTCTCGTCGTGTCCGAATAAAACTTGCTCGTGTCCTTCGATTTTCTTCTCAATAATTTCCATAAGACAGCTTCCGATCCGGTTAAATTGTATCGGCTTGATGACAACCGCAGCAGCGTTAATGCGAAGAGATTCAGCTCACTGTCAATTTAGATTTATTGGCTCCGATACGCGAGAGTGTGATTACTCAAACCAGATAGGTATTAATACCTATATTCAGGAGGCTACGCCCCCTCCCAAACATGGTCTATTCTGGACATCTGTTTTTGCAACAGAGCCATTGCAGGGAGCATTCCAAAGATATGAAGCGTGAAAAAAGTTGCGGTCAGTAAGCGCGGATGTCTGTCATGAATCTGACCACCTTCATTTCTGGGTTTCAGCCACCCATCGCTGCGTTCCGTCGGGTGCGACGGCATGTAAATTATGGCGCGGCCCGGTTACATAAATAGTTCCATCCGCCCCGATAGTAGGGGAGCCAAGTGTGCCCTGGCTGACCTGATACTTCCAGAGCAGGTGGCCGTCCACGCGTGAGAAGGCGTAGAGCACACCGTCATCTCCTGATTCATACATGGCATCGGGCCCAATGGCGATGGGTGCGCCGTTCTGCTCCGGGAAAGGGACTCCCGCTTTCCAGAGCAAATGGTTGCCGTCCATCGAAAATAGAATCGTGTTCCCGACGTTGTGGCCGGTTTCCTCTGTAGCTAACCCGAAGAGCTTGCCGCCGGAACGTGCCGCAAGATAATCGATGCGGATGTCTCGTGAAATCGTGTTGTCCAGTCGCACGATCTCCTCGGGGAGAGAGAAGACCCATTGTTGTGTGCCGTCGGGCCGAAGCGCCCGGATGCGCCCTCCGGCGTCAGCAAGGTAGATGTCATTATCGGCGGCGGCGCTCGGCGGCGCGCTCAGGAGCGGGCTATTAGAGTGCTGTGCTGCGCAGCCTGCGAAGGTAAGAACCATGCTTAGCATGAGAACCGAAAGCGGGAAATTTATTCTTCGCATCACCACAAGATCAAACCTATCAGAAAACGGAAGACACCAGCACCCAGGATTATCCAGAAAGCATTGGGGCGGAAACGCACAAGGACGAAGGCCGCGACTCCGGCGATAAGCAATCCGATCCAGGTATGAATGCCCGCGCGCCCGATGCTCAGAGCCGCAGCAACAAGTAGACCAACGACCGCCGGAGTGACGCCGCGCAGGAACGATTGCACGATCTCATTATTACGAAACCGGCGCAGGCTGGAGCCCGCGGCAATCGTCATCAAGAATGAGGGCAGAAAGATGCTGACGGTCGCCACCAGCGCGCCCAACGTTCCTGCCACCCTGTAGCCGACGAACGTGGCGGTAATCAAGACCGGCCCCGGCGTCACTTGCCCGAGGGCTGTCGCGTCGGCGAACTCCTGCTTATTGAGCCAGTGACGAGACTTCACCACCTCCGACTCTATTAGAGGAATCATGACGAAGCCGCCGCCGAAGGTGATGGCCCCCATGCGCAGGAAGACGGTGGAAAGAGCTAACAGTAGACCAAGCTTGGCGAGTACGGGCATCGCAACACCCAGCACCCCGATTGAGCGGAGCGTTGTCTTCGCAGGCGGCAGAGAGCCGTCGCCATCGCTTCCAGCATCCGCCAACTCTTTTTTTTCTTCATCAATCCCGGCTGCCCGTCGCACCCGCTCGTCGGCCAGAGCGCGAGTCAGGTAGCCTCCGACGAAAGCCTGCTTTTGACGTGCGCGGCGCTCGCGCCTCTGCGAGAGCAGGCGCGAGGCGATGCGCTCGCGTCTACGGGAGGAGACGCTTCGAGCTGATCTCCACTTTTTAATCTGTTTCTCGGCGAACGAGTCGATGAAAATGCCGATGATCCCTGCGGCAAGCACGACCTCAATCACGGTTGCGCCAAACAGCGCCACAGTCAGGCACGACAGGGTAGCCACTACCCACTGCCATTGCTTACTCAGAGTGTTTCTACCGATGCGCCACGCCGTCACAATGATGAGCGCCACGACCGCCCCGTTTAGCCCGTGGAAGAGACGTTCTGTGTTCGGCAGGTTACTAAAGTGGCGGTAGAGAATCGCCAGCCCGATCATCATCAGCATGGACGGCAGGATGAATCCGATCATGGAGACTGCCGCCCCGCGCCAGCCCCGCAGTTTCAAGCCGATGTAAGTGGCCGCATTGCCTGCACTGGTGCCCGGCAGACTCTGCGCGAGGGCGAAGCCTTCGACAAACTCTTTATCCGTCAACCAATTCCTGTGATTCACAGTCAGCGTTCTGATCTGAGCGATGACGGCCAGTCCGCCTCCGAACCCGACGAGGCCGATTTTAAGGAAGGAGAGGAAGAGTCCGCCGAGTGTGGCGGTCTGCGAGATGCGCTTTATCTCCCTGCGCCCGTAGCGTGCGCGGATGCGAACATGGCGCACACGCCGACGAATCTTTTCTGCTCTTTTATGACTCTTGCTCGACACTGTTATCCATGAGTCTATCACAGCGTGTCTGAGAGCTTCATGTGATATCAAGGTACGTGGCAGGCTGCATTTGCCCTTCTCTAGCGGCTCACATCTTCGGCAGGGGCGGTGCGGTGAACTGGGAGATGTCCGAGAGGCCAAGGCTCGCTTCGATGTCGCCGATCTGCTTAACGGCGGTTGTGTTGCAAAGATGGGTTGAAGACAAAGAAGCCTACTGATATCCAAGACTGTGGTCTCAGTTTTATGGTCAATAAGCTGGGGAATCAACTACCACAGCAGTATCCTGAGATTGACCAGACGGAAAAGGCTAGCTCATTGTAATAGTGACTTTTGAATCTTGAGAGGAAGATGTCTGCCTGCAATATAAAACCGTTTCACGTAGAGGTGTGATTATTGCATCTGCCGAAAGAGAAAAAGATGGGTATCGTCAAAAGCGAATTATCCAAGACCTTCAAAAACTTTTTCCACTCGGAAAAATCGAGCGGCATCCTCCTGATTATCTGCACGGTCGTTTCGCTGATCGTCACGAACTCGATTTTCGGGGCGAATTATCTTGGTTTCTGGCATACATACGTCGGCGGTTTAAGCATTGAGCACTGGGTCAATGATGCCTTGATGGGGCTTTGCACATTTATTCAGCGTAGGCTGCATAATTTAAGGCTTTATTCATTATGACTGAATGAAGGTCACGCGCGGCTACGCTCATAGCGTCCCGCAAAGACTCAGAGATGCCGTAAATAGCCTGGAAAAGGGTAAAGGATTGATTCCAGCTACACCAACTTTACGCCAAGTGGCACAAGGCGCATGAGGGGCAAGGAAAGCGCTAAAACTCTAACTACCTGAATTGAAAGAGAAGTGGCGGAGAGGGTGGGATTCGAACCCACGGTGGGCGTTAACCCACTCCGGTTTTCGAGACCGGTGCACTAATCCACTATGCGACCTCTCCGCATGAAAAGTTATGAGTAATGAGTGGAATTTTCTTAACTCATCACGGCCTTCGTCCGTCGCGCTCTAAAAAACTCCTGCATGATCGCTCTGCATTGCTCTTCGAGTACGCCGGACTCGATCTCCATTCGATGGTTCGAAGAGCCTGAATCGCAGATGCGAAACTGCGTCTCGATTGCCCCGAAGCGCTCATCTCTAGCGCCATACATCAGCCGCTTCACCCTGGCCTGGACGAGCGCGCCCGCGCACATCGCGCAGGGCTCTATGGTCGAGTAGACCACAGCGCCCGTCAGCCTGTAGTTCCCGAACTCTCGCGCGGCCTCGCGGAGCGCGACGATTTCGGCGTGGGCCGTCGGGTCACAATCCGTGCGCGTCCGGTTGCCTGCGCTCGCCAGAAGACGCTGGCCATCCTCCAGGACGACGCAGGCGCCGACCGGAACCTCTCCGCGCCCGCGCGCCTCTTCGGCAGCCAGGAGAGCCCTGCGCATCCACTGCGCGTCCAAGTCCTGCTCTGCGGCGTCCGGCATATAATGCTTCAGGAGTCGTCTTCCGATCCGAAAGTCCAAATATATGGGGGGCACAGGTACCTGTCAAGCGAGCCGCCTTTGAGGCAGAAAAGGCCCATCGTTAATACTCTTTCTCAAACTGCGGATGAACCCAGAGGAACTCCTGTCGCTTGTTCTGCACACGGACCAGACCGCCAAATTTGGGGTCCTGCTCTTTCAAGAATGAGTGTAGCTCCCGCAAGAGCGCACCTTGCGCTCTTGTAGCTTCGCCGTGCTCCAGCTCAGGCGCGTCGCTACAACGGGTTGAGAATTAGCGGCTATGTTTCGACGCACCCGGCAATCTGTCGGGCAAATTTAGTTCGTCGTCGGCAAGCGTTTCCATGCTCACACCTGCCACGCGGGCATATCGCAGGAGAATCATTAACGGGGGCTCATTCTTTCCCAGTTCATACTTCGAGATACTGTGATACGCAATCTGGTCTTCAACTCCGAGACGGCTCAGCATCTCTGTCTGGGAAAGGCCGAGAGCGTTCCGAATTTGTAAAAGCTTTTCGGCCAAGCGCTCTGGTCTCGGACGTGCGCTGCCCATCAGGAATTACCTCCTGACAGGACAGCAGATGCAAGTTCCACCTTGCATCTATGGCTAACTATCCATATAATGCGCTTGCCCAACGTGGTCGCCGTGAGTGTGAACCTTTCATACTCAACGGCGATGCTCATCACTCAGTTTTGAGGTTGAGGGTCGAGCTACGCATTAACCGTTGCCTTTTGGTTTTCAAAGACTGGAACGCGCGCCATCATAGCAGAGACGCGCCGTTTCTGTTCACATCTCTTTATGACCTCACTTTGATGAACAGAAGAATTTGAAAGGGAGCGCACCAAGGGCGGGGCGCTCCCCCTGCCGCACGTCTGCTCTGGTGGAAGAAGTGGATTGTGCGGAGAGGCCGTCGTGCTCTGTGACCTCCCACGTCAAGAGCGCGGCGGTCTTGCTTTCAGCGCCAATAATTCACCGGCAGAATTCTACTCAAAAGCACTTCGCTCGTCACCACACAGAATTTAAGACCTCTCGCCTTTGACGCACGCGCGCCCTTTGAGCGACACTACCCAGCACCCGATGGAGATTCAGCTCAGGCCCCGTGCCCCTTTCGATTTCACCGCCACCGCGCGCTTCCTACGCTTTACGGAAAGCGAGGCCGTTGACACCGTCACGGACGGCCAGTATCGTCGCGCGCTCCACATGGAGAAGAGACTTCATCTCCTACAGGTCGAATCTCGCGGCACGCGCTCGCGCCCGCTCCTGGCCCTCACGCTCTCTGACAAACCGAAGGCGACGCCCGCAGAATGGAAGGCCGCAGAAAGGTTCGTCCGGCAGATTTTCAGCACGGAGCACGACCTCAGGAAGTTTCGCGCCGAGGTCGAGGATGATGCCCTGATGCGAGAGCTGGAGGCGGCGCACCGCGGGCTGCACATCGCGCGCTGGCCCACAGTCTTCGAGGCTCTGGTTATCTCCATCCTCTCCCAGCAAATCTCGACCATCGTGGCGATGACCCTTAAGCGGCGCGTCGTGGAAAAGTTCGGCGAGCGATTGCGCGTCGCCAATCAAACCTTCTTCGCCTTCCCCCGCGCAGAAGCCTTGATGGAGGCTGGCACAGAGGAGCTGCGCGCGCTCGGACTCTCCGGCTCGAAGGCCGCGAGCATCATTGAGCTATCAAGGCGCGTCCGCGACGGAGAACTGGACGAAGACGAGTTGCGGTTGATGGGTAATGAGGCGTTGATAGCGCGCCTCACACAGCTTCGCGGCATCGGACGCTGGACGGCCGAGTGGGCCCTGATGCTCCACTTCGGGCGCACGGACGTCTTCCCCGCCGGCGACCTGGCCCTGCGCGGCTTCGTCGTGAAGTATTACAACAATGGGCGCCCGATGTCGGAGCAGGAGATTCGCGAGCTGGCACGGGCGCGCTGGGGCGAGTGGGCTTCCTACGCCGCCGTCTACTTTCTGGCAGGCATGCGCTCTGGAATAATCAGCCTGCGCCCCTAGCACATGCTATTATGAGAGCCTGAGCCGGCATGCGGGCTCTCTGCGCTTCGAAAGCGGCTCTTGCATTCTCTATTCTGAAGAAGACTTGTTGGACGAGATGAGCTCTGACCTGCGGCCAAAAGGAACGACTGGACCTTTACAAGGCGGCGAACGCGCCGGCAGCACGACAGGCCGCTTACGTCCCCCTTCATCTTCCTCCGCGCCCAGGCCGCCCGAAACCAAGCCGGCGCAGGGGCCAACCGGCACCGGCGCAGCGTCGCAACTCTTAAAGCTGACGACCGCGGAATTCAACACCGCGATGGTTCACTTCTACCGCGGCGAGGTGCAGCGCTCGAACACCTGGCGCAACCGCCTGGACACGACCACCAACTGGGCCGTCATCACAGCGGGCGCGACGCTCTCATTCGCTTTCGGCTCGACCGAGAACCCGCACTTCGTCATCCCGATTAACTCCGTGCTCGTCGCCTTCTTCCTTTTCATGGAGGCGCGCCGCTACCGCTACTACGAAATCTGGTCAAGCCGCGTCCGCGTCCTGGAAACAGGCTATTTCGCGCACCTCTTGTCGCCGCAGCCCTCGATTGACAAGGAGTGGGCCGAGCACCTGGCGGCGGACCTGATGACGCCGCACTTTACCATCAGCGAGTGGGAGGCAGTGGGCCGCCGCTTGCGCCGCAACTACCTGTGGATTTTCGTGCTGCTGGCTGCGAGCTGGAATTTGAAGGTCTATTTGCATCCGCGTCCGGCCATCTCGTTCGACCAGTTCCTACAGCGCGCCTCGGTTGGCGTCGTCCCAGGCTCGGCCATCTTCATCACCGGCGTCATCTTCAATCTGGGTTTGCTGATTTTCGCCATCGCCACCGTGCGCCTGCGCGAGGCTACGGGTGAGGTGCTGCCGCGACACGACTTCTCTTTACGCAGCATTACGCGCCTTCCGGGACTGACGCGCGTCGCTTCCGGGACGCGCCGCGCGGCCGCCACGCGACGCGCCAAGCAGGCGCGCCACCGCGTTCGCGCCACCAGCAGCAGCACCCTCTCCGGCGAATTCAAACGCATAGACATCTCCGAGACGCCGGACAAGAGAACGGTGACGGAGGAAACCATCATTAAATAGTGGTCAGTGGTCGGTGGTCAGTGGCCAGTTAAAACAACTGGCTTTTAACTGGCCACCGGCCCCTGACCACTGACCACTGACGATGCTTACCCTTTCCGGTCAGAAACTTTCGCTCGAAGAGATTGTCGCGGTGGCCCGCTCAAGCGAGCGGGTCGAGATGTCCGAGGAGGCGCGCGCACGCGTTCAGGAATCGCGCCGTGTGGTCGAGCAGATCACCGCTTCGGGCCGCGTCGTGTATGGCGTCAACACGGGTTTCGGGAAGCTCGCGGACATAACTATTGCGCCCCCAGAGCTTCGCGAGTTGCAGCTCAATCTAGTGCGCAGCCACGCGTGCGGAGTCGGCCCGGCCCTCTCCGAAGCCGAGACGCGGGCGATGCTGCTCCTGCGCGCTAACGTGCTGGCCCTGGGCTACAGCGGCGCGCGTCCTCTCATTATCGAAACGCTGCTCGCGATGCTCGAACGCGGCGTCCACCCAGTCATTCCCGAAAAAGGCTCCGTCGGGGCGAGCGGCGACCTGGCTCCGCTGGCACACCTCGCGCTAACGGTCATCGGCGAGGGCGAAGCCTTCTATGAGGGCGAGCGTGTGCCAGGCAGTGAGGCGCTCAGGCGCGCCCGAATCGAGCCCGTCGAGTTGGAGGCCAAGGAGGGTCTCGCGCTCCTCAACGGCACGCAGGCGATGGGCGCGGTCGGCTCTCTCGCGCTGCATCGCGCGGAGAGACTGGCGCGCGCGGCGGACGTCGCAGGCGCGATGACCCTGGAGGCGCTGCGCGGGACGCCCGTCGCCTTCGACGAACGAATTCACGCCGCGCGTCCGCACCTAGGCCAGACGGAAGTGGCGACGCATCTACGCGCGCTACTGGAAGAGAGCGAGATACGCGCCTCGCACGTCGAAAACGACCCGCGCGTGCAGGACGCCTACTCTCTGCGCTGTATGCCGCAGGTTCATGGAGCCGTGCGCGGGGTTCTACGCCACATGCGCGAGATAGTCGAAACAGAGACGGGCAGCGCCACGGATAACCCGCTCGTCTTCGCGGGCGAAGGGGAAGTGTTATCCGGCGGCAACTTTCACGGCGCGCCCCTGGCCCTGGCCTTCGATTACGCCGCGCTCGCGCTGACGGACCTCATCAGCATCACAGAGCGGCGCATAGACCGCCTGGTCAACCCCGACTCGAACGAGGGCCTGCCCCCGTTCCTCACCTCCAGGCCCGGCATCTCCTCCGGCTTCATGATGGCGCAGGTGACGGCCGCCGCGCTCCTCGCCGAGGCGAGAGTGCTGGCACACCCCGCGAGCATCGACAACGTCCCGACCGACGGCGGCAAAGAGGACCACGTCTCTATGGGCATGACGGCCGCGACCAAGCTGCGCGCAATCGTTGAGAACGCAGAGCACGCCGTCGCCATTGAGTTGATGGCCGCAGCCGAGGGTCTGGAATATAGACAGCCGCTGCGTCCAGGCCGCGGCGTGCAGCGCGCCCACGAGATAGTACGAGCGCACGTCCCGCGCCTGACTCGCGACCGCTCGCTCGCGCCCGACATAGCGCAGATAGCAGGCATGATTAGCGCGGGCGAGTTTGAGATTTGAGCGCCGACGCGCTTTGTCTAAAGATGCGAAAGCAGATTTTCACCTTACTTCTCTTATCTCTTTTGTCCATCACGGCCCACAGCCAGTCCTTGCCTAAGCCTGAGCGGGAGTTTCGCGCCGCCTGGATTGCGACCGTGGACAACATCGACTTCCCGACGCGAAAGGACCTCTCGGTCGAGCAGCAAAAGACGGAGTTGCTGGAGAGCCTGGAGCTGGCCCGGTCGCTCAAATTAAACGCCGTCATCTTTCAGGTCCGCCCGCAGTGCGACGCGCTCTACAAATCGAACATCGAGCCGTGGTCCGAGTTCCTGACGGGCGAGATGGGCAAAGCGCAATCCTTCGACCCGCTCGAATTCTTAGTCGCCGAGGCGCACCAGCGCGGCATCCTGGTTCACGCCTGGTTCAACCCCTATCGCGCCCTGCACCCGGCTGCGAAAACCGTGTCGGAAAATCACATCTCGAAAAGGCGGCCGGATTTAGTAAGACAGTACGGCAAATTTCTTTGGCTGGACCCCGGCGACCCGGAAGTTCAGGCTTACAGTTTGAGCGTCGTGATGGATGTGGTTAGAAGGTACGACGTGGACGGCGTTCATTTCGACGACTACTTCTACCCTTACCCGGAAAAGGACGCGGGCGGCGCGGAGATAGAATTTCCGGACGACGTGAGCTGGCAAAAATACAGGACGTCCGGCGGGAAGCTTGCGCGCGACGACTGGCGCAGAAAAAATGTCAACGACTTTATCGAAGCGGTCGGGCGAGAGATCAAGCGAATCAAGCCGGAGATTTTATACGGCGTCTCGCCTTTCGGCATCTGGCAGCCGGTTCCGGAAAAAGGCATCACAGGATTCAACGCTTACAATAAGCTTTACGCCGACGCTAGAAAGTGGTTACAGGACGGAACCGTTGATTACCTGGCACCGCAGCTCTACTGGGAGACTGCGCGCAAGGGGCAGTCTTTCCCAATCCTCTTCGACTGGTGGAAATCGCAGAACACTAAAGGGCGTCACGTCTGGGCCGGAATCGCCTCTTACCGCATCGGCTCGAACGAGAACTTTACCGCGGAGGAAATCTCGAACCAGATAAAGCTGACGAAAGGCTCACCCGTGACGCTCGGCGCTATTCATTTCAGCTTCAAATCTCTCCGCAGCGACCTCGGCGGTATTCAAAAATCGCTGCGTCAAGAGGTCTATGCCAGAGACGCGCTGATTCCCACCTCGCCCTGGATAAAAACGCCGAAGATTCTCCGGCCCGAAGTTAAGTTCACGCGTGACGGAAGATTGGTCCGCGCCGCCTGGAAGGAACGTGGCGCGCGAAAGGCTTTCTGGTTCGTCGTCTACGCCAGGGACAAAAACGGTTGGAGCTATTCCGTTCTGCCCGCTGCGGAAAAAGCGATCGCGCTGTCGGCCGACCGCGCAATTGAAAAGATAGTCGTGACGAGCGTTGACAGGTTAGGGAATGAGTCCGCGTTTTGAGCCCCTCCGAAAGCGACACGGCCCATTTGCCCCGCCAGGGTTTTCCTGATATTTAAGTACAGTTCAAACAAATCAACGCTAGCGGAAGGACGGCTATGTCGAATGCTATGGAGGAGCGCGGGAAGGCGCTCGAAGAGGAGTATTTCCGGCGCAAGGAAAGGGAAGCCATTGAGCGGCTGCGCGCAAAGATGACGGCCGAGGAGCAGGAGAAGGCCAAGGCCGCCTCGGCGCTCCGCTGCCCGAAGTGCGACGGCACGCTCGAAGGCATCATCCACGACGGGGTGGAGATCGACGTCTGCAACACCTGCGGCGGCATCTGGCTCGACGCTGGAGAGCTGGACGAGTTGTCCAAGCGCGAGACGGGCGACTGGCTGAGCCGACTCTGGGGAAGCGAGTGATTTTTTGATTTTTGATTTGCGATTTTTGATTGGAAGTGGATTAAAGAAATATTAAATCTGAAATTTGAAATC
>DATEMM010000547.1:0-11867 GCA_035275605.1 Pyrinomonadaceae bacterium | reverse complement strand
GCCTTCGCGGAAGCGATTAATGTGATTGAGAAACTGCGCGACCAGGTGGCTGGCAGCGAGGAAGACAGGCGCAGATTCATGGAGGGCAGAATCGCTCCTTACAACGCGATGGTCGATTTGCTGGTCGCGCAGAATAATCTCCCGGAAGCTTTCACTTACGCGGAACGTGCGAAAGGCAGGACGCTGCTCGACGTGCTGCGCAACGGCAGAGTTGACATCAGCAAGGCCCTCTCGCCCGAGGAGCGTGAGCAGGAGTTGAGCCTCGACGCCGCCATCGCGGCGCTCAATACGCAATTAAAGCGCGAGAGTATGCTCGCTCAGCCAGACCAGGCGCGCGTCTATGCAATCGAGGCCCGCTTGAGAAATGCCAGGTTCGAGTACGAGGCTTTTCAAACCCGAAGCTTCGCGGCGCACCCGGAGTTGAAGATGCAACGCGGTGAGACCGCGCCTTTAACTATCAGGGAGGCCGGAGAGTTGATTCCCGACGCGGGGACCGCCCTGCTGGAGTACGTCATTACAGAGGAGAAGACTTACCTCTTCGCGCTCACCAAAGATGGAAGAAAGGGTGAGGGAGCTTCTAGCGGAGTTGAAGTCAGAGTCTATCCCATCGATGTCAGGGCGCAGGTTCTGGCACAGAGGGTCTTGGACTTTCGGCAGAAGCTAGCTGCCAACTCGCTCGATTTCAGAGAAAGCGCGCAGCAGCTTTATGACCTCCTGCTGAGGCTCGCGCAGGAGGCGCTCGAAGGTAAAACCATGGTCTGTATTGTTCCGGCAGGCCCACTTTGGGAGCTACCGTTTCAGGCCCTGCAATCGAGCCAGACCAGATACTTCCTGGAAGACGCGAGCCTCTTTTATGTTCATTCTCTCAGCGTCCTGCGCGAGATGAAGAGAAAGGAGGCGCGCGGTCGAACCCCGGTCGGGGCCGCGCCTCCGCAGAGGCTGCTCGCTTTCGGCAATCCGGAGTTGAGCAACAGCCTTGTGGCCCGTGCCAAATCTCTCTACAGGGATTTACCTTTAGGCTCACTGCCCGAGGCGGAGCGAGAGGTGAAGAATCTAGGTGAAATCTATGGGCAGAAGACCAGCAAGGTCTTAACGGGTACGGCGGCCCAGGAGGCAATCGTGAAGGCCGAGGCAGGTAACTACCAGATACTTCACTTCGCCACGCACGGCACGCTGGACAACGACAACCCGCTCTACTCTCGTCTGCTGCTGGCGAGTTCTACTGATGCGGAAGACGGCTTTCTGGAAGCGCGAGAGATTCTGAAGCTGAACCTTAGGGCCGACCTGGCGGTGCTGTCTGCGTGCCAGACGGCGCGCGGGCACGTCAGCGGGGGCGAAGGTTTGATAGGGATGTCCTGGGCGCTCTTCGTCGCCGGAGCGCCGGCGACCGTCGCCAGCCAGTGGAAGGTGGACTCAGCGGGCACCTCCCGCCTGATGGTAGATTTCCATCGCTTCCTCTCAGCTCAGGCATCGGCTAACGGGCGCATGGCGAGCAAGGCCGAAGCCCTGCGCCGGGCCGCGCTGAAACTATTGTCCGATCCTAAATACAAACATCCATTCTACTGGGCGGGCTTCGTCGTGGTGGGAAATGGGATGTAGCTCTGGAGGTGAAACGTTTATCGGCTGCGCCAGCCCTGCACCGTGTGAAGAAATCTCCTGGCTATCCTCGACCGGGGATTATCTTTGACGAGGAGGCGAAACTCGCGCTCGGCCTCATCAAGTAAGCCCGCGCGCGCGTAGACAACGCCCAGGCTGAGATGTGAGCGCGGACTCTCCGTTCGCACGCTGGCAATTTCGTTAAGCTGCCGGGCCTCGATTATCTTAAACTGCGCTCTCGGCGCGGGCGCGACGGGCGACCTGACCTCCTGGCCGTCTCTCGTGGCCGTCACTTCCCACGAATAGACTTTTCCCGATCGAAGAGAACCAGGAGGCGGCGTCCACCTGATCGCCTTTTGCGGGCCGCTCGTCGCCACACGGTTGAAATCGGAGTCGAACACTGAGACCGTATAGCTGACTGCACCCTCAAGCGCCTGCCAGCTAAGCGTCGGGCGATTATGGGCGACGGCCACGCCGACCGGGGCAATCAGCTTGAAAGGCAAGCCAGCAGAAGGCCCGCCCAGCAAGTTAATTTTTGGCCCAGACAATTCGTCCAGGACGCGCGGCTCCGGCAGATTCCCGGAAGCAAGCGCGGTTTGGACTGAGCTTTGAATTTGAGGGGCGAGCTTTTCCAATCCGGTGAGATGGCCTTGACTGTCAAAGCTCACCTCCGCATCGCCATCTTTTAAACGGACTATATTCTCCGAAGCGGCGGGGCCTTGTTCTTCCGCCGGAATGTTCGCAGCGCCCTGATTGTTGTTTTCCGCGCGGGCAGATTCATTCTCATTACCGCCGCCGCTCTCTCCCACAGACGGGGCCACGGCAGGATTGTCTCTGTGCTCTGTTTGGGCAGCCTGATTCGGCCCTTGCGCGGGCTTCCTCTGAATCCAGAGCGCGACAACGATCAGGAGGCAACCGACGGCGGCGATCACTGCGACCGCACGCGCGGGAGTCCAGAACTGCGGCAGATGACGGAAGGCGTAGGAAAAGCGCGAACGCGATTCCGTCGCGGGGATTGCGCGGGCGGCAGGCTGTAGGCTGTCGGCCTCCACGTTGCACTCAGGGCAAATCTCCAGATGACTCTCAAAAATTATCCGGTCGGCTTCGTCCAAGCCTTCCGTCTGATACCTCTTCAATTCCTCTCTCGAAAGATGAAAAGGTTTCTCGGCGGCGGACGGCATGAAGGCTTCCGTCAGGGAATCTAATGCCAGATGTGTGTGCGACGGGCCGAGGAGTCGCCCGAGGCAATCCTCGCACGCGGCGACGTGAGCATCGAGCCTGCGCCTCTCCGCAGAGCTTATCGCCAGCCGCCTGAAGTCCGCGACTTCCGTATCCGTCAGATGCTCCTGCTTCGTTCTCATCTCTCTAGCCGTTCGGGGCTGCGAATCCTCTTCTCTATCTTTAAGCCGTAGGGCCACTCTATTTCTTACTACCGTGGGTTAAGCTTTTAAGGATTATTCTCTCCGGCTTTCATCCGGCGCGAGAGACGTTCGCGCGCCGTCTTACGTAAATTAATCACCTGCTGGCGCGTCACCCCCAAGAGCTCCGCTATGCTCGCATCATCCAAAGGAAGCCGGCTCCAGAGGGCTGCGAACTGTTCTTCAGACATCGAAAGGATTTCGGCCATCTCTTCTTTAGAAGCTATTTTTAAGTACGGGATGAAGGCGATGACGCTGCCGCCGCCCGCGTCGCGCAGATTCAGCAACAGGGCCACGCGCTGCAATTGAGGCAGAGCGCAAACTTCCGCCCAGAGTTTTTCGAGATAGAGACGCTGTTCGAGCGCCGCATCAACTCTCACGCTTCGGTCGGCCAGATTTGCGCGTAAGCTGCCGCTTTCATCGTCAATTGACTCTAATGGCTCGTCTCTCACCGCCCGAACCTGCGCGACCATCGAGACTAACTGATCGAATTCAATTGCGTGCCCCGCACGCTCGAAAATGACGGCCAAAAGCTCGGCGGGCGGCAGCAACTGAAGATTCACGCCCGTAGAGGAGAGGAGCAGGAGAGCGTCCTGGCTCTCTGACGGGGGCTGCGGTGGGGCCGCGAGCGGCTCAGTGCTGTGCCAGTGGCTCAGGCCGCAAAGCCAGCGGCGATTCTCACTCTCCCACAGGGCAAAGCGCGAATCGTGCTTTAAATGATGGCGAAGAGAGTTTTTTAGCCGCCAGCGACGCGGGTTTTTCTCCCGAAAATAATCCGCGCAGGCCGAGTAAGTCTTGATGGCGGCGTATTGCTGAAGATTATTAATCGCCTTCCCGCCCGGATTATCTTTGAGGCGGCGCAGTTCCGAGATAATCCCGGCCCGCACGTCGCCGGCGATTTCCAGCGCGTCCTGGTTGCGCCCTCCGCCCTGCGCTTGACTGAGAGGGACTTTCAGCTTGTGCTTGATAATTTTGGTGATGACCGGCTCGACCTGTTCATTCATCAGCCCGGCGAGCAACTTCTCCGCCTCGCCCTCGTGCTTCTCGAAGAGGAACGGGACGAGTAAGGCATCAACATCCTGTATCGCGACTTGCTGCTCCATCGGAAGGTCAACGGGAGGGTGCTCTCAAGCCAAAACCTCTCAACCTGTAATCGCCGGATGAACTAAAGACTAAAAATTTCTCTTCCGGGCGGCGAGACATCAGGACTGCAATTGTGAGCTAAATCCATAGCTGGCGCAAGAGGCATACAATCAGAGAAGGCCGCCGGAAACATCCCCGGCGGCCCTTCTCTTCTACCCAGGTGGAGTTTGGTAAATATTGGCACGGCGTCTTCACAGACGATTGGTCAGCGCGTCACCATCTTTCCGGTGCACATGTAAATCTGGCCGCTCGGGTCGGGTTGGAAGAGGAGGACGACCTCGGATTCCAGGTGGGACATCGCCATCGCGCCTCCGGAGTGGTTGTAGACGCCGTTGATGGGTCTCTGGCCGCTCCAGCCGGCCTCGATCAGTGTGCCGTAGCCGTTGCTGGTCTTCTTTGCGTCGCTCTGCTTGTAGGAGACAGGCTTGGCGGCCGTCATGACCCCGCTCACGGAAAACTCCTCGGTCAGCACGAGCGGGTTAGAGACGCCAGGGTGTGCCAGATGGATGACGCCGTCCATGGTGGTCGCCACCGGCGTGCCGCCCGCCTCGTAAACTTTTGTCAACGGGTCCACCCTGTTCTTGGCCTGCTTATTCCTGGCGTGCGAGAAACGCGCTACGGGGAAAGCGGTCTGAGACCAGCGGTCCTTGATAGTGTTGTCGTAGGGGCCGCCCCACTTGCCCTGCTTGATGTTGACGACGTTGAAGTCCGCAGAGTTGTAGGACAGGGCGTTCAGGTCGTTGCCGCCGACGCTCCTGTAAATCAGGTAGAGCGAGGGGCCGAGCACGGCCAAGGTGAACGGGGCATCCGTTTGCTGGTTGACCGGCGTCGGTTGCGTCGTCCATTTGCCCTTGGCGTAGATGTGTGAGTAGAGACGATTCTTCGGGTCCTGATAAACCAGCATCAGCCTGCGGTAAAAATCGAATCCGGCCAGCGCCAGGTTCTCGACCGGCCCGGTCTGAATAGACCGCTGCGTCTGCGACCACCCGGTTTGCAGCGTGTAGCTCACCGAATAAAGAGACCCGTCCTGCGCTTGCGAAACCAGCATTAACTCTTCGTTGCACTTCGCCAGGGCCAGACGGCCCTTTGCGACCTGGCCCACTTTCTGCTCCGTAGACCATCCCCTGCTGTCAAAGGTGCGGAAGCAGAGTTCGCCGCCGGGGTCCCCGTAAACCAGGTAGAGCGCCCCCTGATACTCGGCCAGGGCTATGTCGCCGTGCGTCTCGACCGGAGTCATCGACGGCGCGCCCCATTGAAACTGCTTGCCCCAGAGGAACTGAAACCAGTTCGACTGTGCGTCGTTCTTGCCGAGGTGGCTGAGGCCGAAGTTCTTTTCAATCGTCCGCAGCAGGCTGTAGTGGTTGTAGCACCCCTCCTCGAAGCCGCCCGGCGCGATCATGTCGCCGAGCAGGACCGTGTAAATCTGGTTCGGGCCGTCATACGTGTACTTGTTCCCGACGTCGTAGTTCGCCAGATAATCAGACTCGTCTGTGGTGACGACGACGAGAGTGCGCGGCGGGAGATGCGAGTCGGGGCCTGGGAAGCGCATCGCGCGGAAGAAAGTTTCGAGCCACTCCGCCATCTGATCCACCAGGCCCGGAGCGCGCTCCGGCGGCTCTTCCTGAGTCCCGTTGATGTAGTGGCCGTCGTTCCACATGTTCGGCGTGAACCAGGAATACTCCGGCAGAGTCCCGTTGAGCAGGTCCTTCCACAGCTCGCTCTCGTCCACGATGCGGTTCCAGCGGCGCTTGCTCTTGACTACGTTGGCGAACGACGAGAAGGGGTTGTGCTTGATGACGTAAGGGTATTGATCCTGGGGCACGAGGCCCTGCGTCCAGGGAGTGTTCTGCGGGATGTAGCTCTCCATGTACGCCTTCCAACGCAGCCCGTAAGGCGACTCTTCGATCAGGTCAACGATGGTTCTCTGTTTCAGCAGCGGCGGGCGCTCGTCGTCCGTGACGTTACACAGCTCGCCCGCGATGGAGGCGATGTAATTGGTCTGCGAGGGATGCATGACTCCGAAATAGTTATGCATGTTGATGCCCTGCGCTGCCAGACCGCGAAAGTAGGCGTTCTCCATCATGTAGCTGCGGTACTGGTTCTCGAACATGATAATCAGCACATGATCGAAAGCCCTTTGCGGTGTGTTCATATCAAGTCACTCCTTTGACCGAGACGCAGCCCAGACATTTGAAACGCTCACCTCCCTTACGGCTCTTTCTGGCTGGCAAAGTGATCCTCGTAAACTTTTTGGTTAAAGTCATGTATGTCCTGGTCCTCGGGGCGCGACTGGCCGGTCAACTGGCACAACGCCGTCTCGATTGTTTTATGCAGCTCGGTGACCTCTTCCTCACCGGCTTTTTTAAACGGCAACGGCTGAACCTTGGGCTTGTCCATGCGCGCCTTAGGAAGCGTCAACGCGCAGCTCAAATCGGGCGCTGCTTTGTCTCGCTCCGTCAAAGAGCCGTAGAGGCCGAAACAGTTCCGCACCGTGGCGATGATGGACGTATGGTCGAACGGCGTGTAACCGGCGGGACGACAGATGGTGCCGGCCTCTATGTAGGGCGAGATGACGACCGTGGGGACGCGGACGCCGAAACGGTCGAACCTGAAGCCGAACTGCCCTGGAGTCCCTGTGCCATCGGGCGGCTTCGCACGCCCCGGCGGCGGAAAGTGATCGTAGCTGCCACCGTGCTCGTCGTAGGTGATGATGAGCATCGTCTCCTTCCACTGGGGGGAATTGACGACGGCGTTATAGACATCCGCGATCAATTGCTCTCCGGGGCGGATGTCGCTCGGAGGATGCTGATCGTTCTGGCCCTGCCCTGAGAACTGCGGCTCAAGAAACGAATAGGAGGGCAGATTGCCCTTAGCCGCATCCCTGTAGAAGTTTTTAATGTTGACGAAGTTCGGATTGAACGCGGAATCATGGAGCTTCGTCATAATCAACCGGGTCAATGAGAAAGGCTCCCAAACAGGCTTTTCTTTCGCTGAAGAAGGCTTTCCTTTTGACTTAGACCTCGCCTGCTGAGTTCCCGAATAGACTTTCCAGCTCAAGTCCTTTCGATTGTTCTCAGTGATGGCGTCTTGGATTTGATTGAAGATCGTCCGAGCGTCGCAATCCGGGCTGGGCTTGTTATTGACCTGACCGCAGGAGGTGGCCGCATGCACGAAATCTCTATTCGGCAGCGTCTGGCTAGGGACCGAGCAGAACCATTTGTCGCAGACGGCGAATTGTTTGGCGAGCGTGCTGAGGACTGGCACCTGCTCGGGCGTGTAGCAGATCATGATGCGGCGCGGGTCGGCTGGACTGTCCCCATAAGCGTATGTTCCGTACATCATGGCGCTCGCATAATCGTTGACGAAGCCAAGATTGGTCGGCTGCGGCGTGAACTCTGTGGCCGCATCGTAGTATTGGAACAACTGGTGATTGGTGTCCTTGTAGCCTTCGCCGGGGTCAGGTTTCGGGAGCGTGAATTCAGGCGTGGATGACTTGAGGGCTTCTGATTTGGAAATCTTGCTCGGCTCGCCGTTCTTCTGCACGTAAATCTGCTCGATGAACTCCACTGCATTGGCATCGCGATTGTCGAGCGGATTCCACAACCCGGCGTGAAGACCCTCGAACTCCTGGCCTCTCGGCGGAGTCTCGCCGTCGTACAGCCACCCCAGGAGGTTGTCGAAAGAGCGGTTCTCCATCATCAGGACGACAATGTGCTTGATCTTCTTCAAGGCTTCCGGCCTGGGCTTCAGGTACTGGCTCTCTGATGTCATAGGACTCTCCTTCTCGTCTTGAATCAACGACAAAGCGCTGACCCGATAAAGTCGTGCTTGTTTCGCGGCGCGGGCGGGCAGAAGTAGTACCCGCCGTAGATGGTCGAGAGGATGTTATGCGCGTAGAGCGCATCTATGCCCGTGCCCGGCACAGGGAAGTTCGGGTTCATCTGCCACATCGTCGCCACGTACTCGAACTGCTCGCGTATGTTTCTCATGAAGGCGATGAAGTTCAACCCGCTCCGAATCTCGCCCGTCTCATCCACCCCGTCTATGTAATTCGAGTAGGGCCGGCGCAGGAAGCGGCGGTCGAGGTCGTCCACGCCGAAAATGTCCGGATAGGGACGCCTGGGCTGGACCTTGCGTATATGCGCGCTCAAGGGGCCGTCCTTCGGGTCCGCCGGGTCCGGGTAGATTGGGGTCCGATTTTCCGGCGGCCCTTTTTTGCGGGAGAGCGGAAGTCCCGTCGCTTTATGACGCCCGATGATGGCCTCCTGCCGCTTGATCATCTCTTCCTTGTGCTGTGCCAGATGCTCCCAGACGGGCAGGTGCTCCTGAATCTTGCGGTAGACGAGGTAAGAGCCGCCGACGCACCAGTCCGGCTCACCCTCGCGCTCGGTGACGTAGACCAGGCGGTCCATGTCGTCCTCGGGCCAGTTGCGTATGTTGTCGGTCCCGTCCTCGAAGCCCAGGAACTCAAGCAGGTCCGGCCGCGAGAAGGCCTGCTCAAGGTGCTTGACAGTGATTCGCGGGTCAACGTGCTTGGTCAGCCTGCGCGCGACGTGAATGTTGACGTAAGGATGGTCTGAGGCGACGACGAAGATCAGGTCGGAAGCGGTGTCGGCGGGCGAAAAGCCGGGCGCGTCGCCTGGGAGACTGATCATCTTCTTTAACGCGGACGGCTTCAGGTGGCGTATGCCGAAGCGGTCGTCTCCCCTTTCGGTGAGAAACAGGCTCGACCCGAAGCCCATGGTGATGGTCAGGCGGTATGATTTGGGCAGGCGTCTAGGGTCGAGCGGGCGCATACGCCGCTCCGAGGGCTTGCGGCCCATCTCGAAGTAGGCGAAGTCGGTCAGCTTGCGGAGCAACTCTTCAAGCTCTTCCCTGGAAGAGGCTTTCAGATCGGCCGTCATGATGGTGACGAAGCCCTGCCTGTCTATCGCTCCCCTGTAACGCTCGTACTCCTCCTCGGTCACGCCTTCTGGCACGTCAACCGGCCAGGCCGGGTCTGTAATCCCGGTTTGATGAATTGAGGAATAGAGCTTTCCAGGCAGAGGCGCCTCGATGGGCACGGAAAACTGTCTGCTATTGCTGCTGTTGCTGGTCAGGCTTATCTTGCTGCTCACTTTGCACCTCCCTCTGGAGCGACGTACAGCGGCCTTCTCATGTGTTGTGATTGGTGGTCGGGGAAAAGCGTGATGAAGAACTCGGTCCAGCCGCCCATGCGCACGCGCAGCAGGTCGTACTCGTCCGGGTTCTGCTGCGCCCCGATGAAGGTCTCCGGGTTCGCCACGGTGAACGTCAGGACGTTGCTCGATTTCCCGTCCGCGAACGTCTGAATCGCCTTAATCAACTCTCCCTCTGGGAAGTCTTCGCGGATGTTGAAGTCTGCGGGCGCGCCGTCGCACAGGTGATTAATCGAGGCGTCGTTGTAACTGCGCAGCCCGTCCGTCAGAGGAACAGACCGCAGGTGCCTGTACCCGTTCGCCGTCTCGACGGTTGCGGGCAGGTCCTGTGGGATGGGGGCGGGAGACATGTCGGAGGCGACGGGCTGGCCAGAGAGCCTGCCGTCGGGGGACGCTCCCCAGAATCCGCCGTTGAAGACGTACTGCTCGAAGGTGCCGACGCCAGGGGCGATAAGGACCTCGAACTTCTGGCCGGGGCGGTCGTAACGCCTGTGGAGGTCCTCCATCTTCTCCTTGTGGACCGGGTCTTTGAGCGTCGATTTCACCGCATCGTTGAAATCAGAGATTAATGACCAGGCGATCTCGTCAATCTCCTTGTGGCCCTGGCCGAACTTGGGCAAGCTCAGGCTCAACTGCCGGACGGCCTTGATTCTCTCCGGCTCGACGTACTGGCCAATGACTATCGGGGCAGCGCCCCAGTTGCTTCGCAAACAACTGACCAGCTCTGCGAGGGTGAGAACCTTGTCTTCGAACACTAGCTTCCTGATGGCGTAGAGAGAATCCGTGCAGGTGCTGATGGTGACCATCAGCGGGGAGAAGAGGTGATAACGGGAGCCGCCGCCGGTCACGTCGCGGCCCGTCTCGATGCAATTGTGTATGAAGACAGAGAGGAGCGGGGACGGCGTAACCTCTTCCTTGCTGCCGTAGTCGTTCAGAATGTTGTTGAGGAAGCGGTGGCTGTCCAGAAGCAGGTGCTTCTTCATAATGGCCCGCAACTCGTCGAACGACTTGATCTCTTCGGCGGGCGGAGTGCGCCAGCCGTCGTTGCTTCCGCGAAGATGTATGGGTCCGGCCGCGCCAATTGTCGCCCCGCGGTTCAGGCTTTTTTCCAGGGCGGCCATCGCCGCGACGAAGCCGAAGCTGAATTCGGTTTCGCCCGCGAACATGGTCTCGAAGCAGCCGTCGCACGCGTAGTTGCGCGCGCTCTTTAACTCGACGGTGCCGCCCGTGTCGTCCTTCAGGGCCGGGACGATCCGGTCGTCGTTGAGCAGAACGGGATGTGCGCCGCCGCTGAGGATGGTTTGGGCCGCAGCTTTGATGACCCGCTTGGGACTTTTTTTGTGGAGCCTTAAATCGAGCGTCGGGCTGTTGACCGGCAACCTCCTGGCCGCCTCCAGGCAAAGATACGTGACTTCGTTGGAGGCGTCTTCGGCCTGGCGGCTGTTGGTCGCTTTAACGCCGCCAATCGTCACCTGCTGCATCCACTGGTTGAGCAGCCCGCCCTGGTCGAAGTTGGACGTCCCGCGCATGCCCGTCAGCGTGCCGTCGCAGAAAGTGAACCTGTCCTCGGCGTGGCGGTTGTTGAGGATGACGACTTCGTCGAGTTTGATCCAGAGGCAGTCTATGATCTCCTGCGCTTCCGTCTTCGTCAGCCGACGAGCTTTCAGGTCCTGCGTGTAAAAATTTTCGAGAAGCTGATCCAGCCGCCCGAGCGGGACGATCTCCGCCGTCAGGTGCAGGGCACAGTGCAGGAGGTAGATGCACTGCACTGCCTCCCTGAAATTGCGCGGGGGATTGGCCGGCGTGTGCCGCAGTGTTTCCGCCACCCGCAGAAGATTCTCCCGGCGCTCGTCGTCGTAAAGCTCGGCATTTTGTGCGGCCAGTCCCGCGAACCGCTCCGCATAAAGGAGCACGCCTTTGAGGGCGTGGGTAACCGATTTGTAAAAGACCTTCTCCTTCTTGGCGGTCGCAGCCTTCTCCAATTCCCGGCACTGTGCCAGGAGGCCGTTGATGCCCTGTTCCAGCACGACGCCGTGGTCCGGCACGATGTGCCCCATCGGCGACCACTCGTTGAGAGAGTTTAGAGCGGCCGCCAGCCTTTCGCTGTCGGTCAGGTACTGGACGACCTCTTTGCCCTGGCCGACGGCGAACGGCGGCAGGCAGCCCACTATTAATTCGTCCGGGTCAATGATGAAAGTTCCGGCACGCGTCCCCACCTCTTTCGTCGTGACCACGTCCAGCATCCTGGCGACGGCCATGCCCTTACGAACCGCCATCGGCAGGGCCGAGAGGCGCGCGACCTCTTCCTTCGACTTGCCGTCGAAGAGGTGGCCAGTGTCCTGCTCGCTCAGCCAGCGGGGCTTTGTTTTCCACCTGTCGAAAAGGCGTAAAAGGAGACGGCAAACGCGCGGACTCGGACGGTCCGGATGCCCTTCGGGAAGCAGACTGATGGTCTGCCAGTACTGGACAGTATTATGGTTCATAAGCCCTCTTCAGCACTCTGTGGTAAGTGCCAGGCATTACCTTACGGAGA
>DATEMM010000546.1:0-6288 GCA_035275605.1 Pyrinomonadaceae bacterium | reverse complement strand
CTCACATCTATTCGCCCTTTTACCTTGCTTAATTCTCTTCGCTTTTCACGAAGACGAATTCGTTGCAGCCAAGCCCGACGCCGCCGCATTTCATCTTCGTCAAGCGAAACCCGCGCGTCCTGTAGAAGTCGAAAATCTCTTCCGGCTTGGCCACCTCGTAAGGATAGCCGCCGACCCAGTCAACGATGTCGCGCCAGCGGCTCATCCCACGGTTCTTATCGTACTGCGTCCAGGAGCGGACGTACTCTCCCGGCTTTAGTCTAACCAGAGAGCCGATCATCGCGCGCGCCTCTTCCGGCGAGATGACGGCCGCCGCGAACGGCGCTTTCAGAAAGCGCGGCAGGTCGCAGTAGGTCTTCTTGATCCACTTCCAGCGGCGGCTCTTGCTCCCCATGTCGTTGTAGATGGCTATGAAGAGTTTGCCGCCCGGAGCGACCGCCAGTTGCGCGTTCTCCAGCGCCTTCCACATCTGGCCCGTGTGGTGCAGCACGCCCCACGAGTAGGCCACGTCGAACTGGCCCAAAGATTTCACGTAGTCCGCGTCGAGCGCCGAAGCCTCTTCAATCTTCCAGCGCTCGTCGCCCGTGAAGTAGCGCCGCCGCAGCTCCGTCGTGCAAGCGACCGAATGCGGGTCGTAGTCGAACGAATGCACGCGTGCGCCCAGGCGGCGCGCGGCGAGGCTAAACAGGCCGCTGCCCGAGCCTATGTCCAGAAAGCTCTTTCCTTCGAGGTCCGAAACTTCGAGCATCTCGCGGAGCGATTCCTCCGCGCGCTCAATGCGCGTCTCGTCCAGGAGAGCCAGGAAGCGGCTCCAGTTCTTGCCGAACTCGAACCTCTCGCCCTGGGCTATTTCGATGGCGTGTGAACTCATTCTCGTTTAGTCCTCTACTCAATAGTTGATCCGGTAGTAAATCATTTTCAGGTACTCGCCCGGCACAAGCTCCCAGCCAGATTTGTGCCACCACCAACTGAAGGTGCGCGGCGTCTGCTCGCCCGGCGCGACCGCGTCAAGGCCAATCGTTACGTCGCTCCCGCCGAAGACGCGACGCAGCGTCCAGAGGGCGCGCCTGGACTGGTAGGCGGAAGTCACGACCAGCAGCGATTTCAAATTGTGCCCGGCGGCGTATTCCCGTAGCGCGACGGCCTCCGTGTAGGTGCTGGTCACGGTGCCTGGCACAATCTCTATCTTGTCCGCGGGCACCCCGCGCATCTTCAACTCGTCGGTCGCGCGCTCGACGAAGAGCGGGTTGCGCTCCTGCTCCGCCGACCAACCGCTCTGCAAGTTGTCGTTGGTCAGGATGATTTTCGGCGCGCGCCCCGCCAGGTAAAGCTCCGCAGCGCGGCGCGTGCGCTCAACGTAAGTGGACGAGCCGGCGAGCACGACGAGCGCATCCGCGTGGCCCAACTCCGCGCCGACGATGAGCGCCTCGGCCGCCGCCCAGGCCAGGAACGACCAGGCCAGAAGCGACAGCAGGATGATGCGCCAACGATGGCGGAAGAATTCAAAGAACCGTCTGGGAACACGCCGCATCAGCGTCAAGCTCTCTTACGGCGCACGCTCTTCATGTTCGGCCCGAGCGCAGTGACCGTCCGCGTCAACAGCCCGTCGTAAAGCGCGACGGTCCGGGCTAATTGCGCGTCGCACGAAAACTTTTCTTCGACAACCTGCCTCCCGCGTGCGCCCATCTCGCGCGCACGCTCCGGCTCAGTGAGCAGCCGCAAGATGCGCTCTGCCATCAGCTCGTCGTCGCCCGCCGGGACGATGTAGCCGGTCTCGCCCTCTGCGACCGCCTCGCGCGCGCCGCCGACATCCGTTACGACCACAGGGCGCGAGGCAGCCATGTATTCCAGAATCGAATTCGAGAAGCCCTCGGCCTTCGAGCTTAAAACGCAGACCTCGGAGATTGAGAGCAGCTCCGCGACCCTCTCGCACCTGCCGATAAAGAAAACGTCCTGCTCAATACCCAGTTCGCGCGCCAGCCCTCGGAGGCTATCCAAGAGCTCACCCTCTCCGGCGACGACGAACGCGGCCTGCGGGCAGGAGGCGCGCACGCGCGCGGCCGCGCGCAGGAAAGTCGGGTGGTCTTTCACGGCGTGGCGCACGTTGGCCACAATCGTGACGAAGCGACGCGGGGGCTCATCTGCTAAACCGAGCGCGGCGAGCGTCTCCTCGCGCGTGAGCTCGGGGGGAGCGGCCACGCGAGCGGCGTCCAGACCGTTGTAAAGCGTCACGATCTTTTCGGCGCGGACGCCTTCCCTGATGAGCTGGTTGCGGACCGCGTCGGAATTGGCTAGGACGGCGTGTGCCAGCGAGTATGCGCCGCGCTCGGCGCGTTTTTGCAAAGGGCTGCGAAAGCCTTCCGTTTCGCGTTTCGAGGCGATGCGCGCGCGCACGCGTGCCATCGCGGCGGCCGTCATCCCGAAGATGTTTGTGTAGAAGTCATGCGTGTGGACGACGCTTATCTCTTGCTCTTTCAGAAAGCGGGCCAGGCGGCGGAGCTGCGTGACGAAGTTGCGATCATAAAAGCTCGTCAGCGGGTATTCGGCTATCTCGCCGACGCCGAGCGCTTCGGCTTCGGCGCGCAGCAGGCCGCGGTTTTGCAGGCACGCGAGGTGGACGCGGTAACGGTCGCTCGCCAGCAGGAGGCGCACGAGCTGAACCGCCTGGCGCTCGGTCCCGCCCTGCTCGAAGCTGTCTATGATGTGTAGGACGCTCGGTTTCATTTCACGTGAAGGGACAGGGCTTACTCTTCCCTGCCCGTTTCTGATAGTGAAAATCTAACAGGGATGGACAGAGATTGTCAGGATAAAAGAAATAAGAACTAGTTATCTTGTTTTGTCTTTATCCTGTTCATCCTGTCCATCCCTGTTAATTATTCCCAGCCTTCCAAGCGAGGTCGAAGGCTTCGTCGAGGACGCGGCCCGTCATCTCGGCGGGTGCGGGCAGGCCCAGAAGGTTAAGCATCGTCGGCGCGAGGTCCAGATTCGTGCACTCACCTAGATGCGCGCCTCCTTTAACGCCCGGCCCGTAGAGCATCAGGACCCCGACGGGGTCGTGGCAGCCGGATTTGACCATCCCCGTCCCGTACACCAAATCCTCGAAGCGGTAGGAGTTCTCCGTCTCGCGGTGCGGGAAGATGCAGCGAGACTCTTCCGAAGTCTCGTCGTAGTGGTTCAGGGTCACGGTGATGCTGTCTTCCACCGTGTCCACGTAGAACATTGGGCGCGCGGGCGAATCTACGTAAGCAGACCTTAGGCAGCCGAGTACGAAGTCTTTTGTCGCGGGCGAGTCCGGGTAGAGATTGAACTGGTCCGACATGGTGGAGAGGGCGCGCACGCGGCCCTTCGCGCCGAGGATGTCAACCAGATGATCCAGCGAGCGCAACTGCCCGATGCGCTTGCCCTTCTTGAGCGGCGTGATGAAAGGCTTCTGCCCCATGCTGGAGGCGACGACCATCACGGTCTCATCATCGAGCAGCTTCATCATGCGACTTAAAAGCTCGTCCGCCGTGCGGTAGCCGTGCTCGATAGCCCCGCCGTAATTGCTCCTTTCCTCAGGGCCGGTCTCCTGCGGAAAGACCTCCGGCTGCATGGCCTTCCAGTAGGTGTGCATGTAGTGCGCGACGTGGTTGGTGTGAAACGAAGCGAACTCCGGGCGGTGGCGGCGGTAGAGGTTCTGGAAGAAATCGAAGTTGGCGATTGGTTGCAGCGCCACACGCTGCCAGCGCAACTCCGGCTGCCGGCGCTCGCGCGCGAGCTGCCGGGCGATGCGCGTCATTGTGCCAGCACTCAAGCCGAGCTTTAAGAGCTTTGCGCCGAGCTTCGCTTTGAACATGACTCCATCCGAATCAGACGGCAGGCGGACCGAGCGCGTGTAGGTCAGGTTCAGTTTCTGAATCGGCTCCAGGCTCTGCGGGTGAGTCGTGGTGTCGGGCGCGAACGTGTCCGGCACGTAAAAACCTCTGACCTTTTGCGGCGGCCAGGAGCAGAGGCTCCCGTAAACGCCGACCTTCAACCCGGCCTCGTGGCAAATCTCCCAGATGCGCCGGGCGCGGATCGTTTCGGGCGGCTGTTGCAGAAAGAAGACGTTGTGCTCGGCCTGCGGCCTCCCAGTGTAGAGGGTCGTCCAGGTGATCCAGGGGTCTAGCTGCGGCGGCAGGTCAACGCTCAAGGGTGCGGCCCACGCGCCCTCGCGCTTGAGCCGCGCGAAAGTGGGCAGCTTGCCCTGCTCTATGAGAGGGTCAATCAGGTTCCACGTCACCTCGTTGATTTCGACAAGTAAGACTTTTTTCCGCGCCACTGCTTTTCGACTCTCCTTACACGGAAGAAACTTCCAATCAATCGCCCTTTTCGCTCAAGCCTAATAGACGGGCTCGCCCAGAACCTCTGCGCGCGAGCCCCGCAGCCGATTCTTCATCTGCTCAAACCCGCTCGTACTCTGAACGAAGTGTGCCAAATCAGCCGCCGCCGAGATTCTCTTGAGCGCGAGCGGGTCGCTTCGCTCGTCGTTTAAGCCGGGCAGCGTCGCCACGGCATGATCGTACCCGGCGGCACTGGTCGCGCCGAGCACGCGCTCGTCCAAATTCCCGTTCGGGTAGCAGAAAGACCTGACTTCGTGCCCGAGCTCTTCTTCGAGCCGGGAGCGCGACCCGGTCAACTCGCGGCGCAGACGCTCGTCCGAGACGTTCGTCAGAATCGGGTGCGTCAGGGTGTGAGAGGCGATCTCGATTCCGGCTCCGTCCATCTCGCGCGCCTGCTCCCAGGTAACGGGCGAATACTCTAGGGGCGGCAAATCCGGCAACTTCATTCCGAGGATTGACGCGATGCGTTTGATCTCCTCTTCCTTCTCCTCGTCCGGCAACTTCTTGAGCATCTCGTTGAGGCGCGTCGCCGCGTCCAGGCGCGACCACTTACCCCGCAGCTCAAATCTGCGCTGGCGGCCGTCAATCGTCAGCTCGAACTCTTCGACCTCCGTGCGCGAAGTCAGAAAGCGCATCTTGTCGGTCCACATCCAAGCCTTGCGGTCCAGGAAATCCGTGATGACGAAGAGCGTGGCGGGCGCGCCGTGCTGGCGCAGGAGCGGGAACGCTATCTCGTAAGCGTCATCGAAGCCGTCGTCAATGGTGATGGCGGCCAGGCCCGGCGGTAAATTCGCGCCGTCACGGACGTGCTCGGCGATTTTCGCGAGCGGCACAATCGTGTAGTGCGATTTCAGATACTCCAACTGCTCATTGAAGGTGCGCGCGGAGGTGGCCGCGCCGTCCTCTTCCAGACTGAAACGGTGGTACATGAGGACGAGCGCCTTGCCGCGATTCGCCCTGCGAAACGGTGCGAAGGCGTTGGTACGCATCATCAGATTAAGCACTGCTCGCTTCATCCGTCCTCCGTCCCTCTTGCGCGCGCACAATCAAAGCCGCGCCCGGCATCCGTCGTCAGCAGCTTTTCACTCTGGCGGCGACGACGGCGCAGCCGCCTGCGCAACTCGTCCTTCTCCTTCTTCGTCGGCAGACGATACCTCTTGCCTAAACTGGTGTCCTGTGCCCTGGTCCGGGCAGAGCCTTCGCTGATGAGGCGCACGGCCTCGGCCACCATGCGCGCCGAGCGTGTGCGCAGATTGCGGCCAAATTCCACGATGAACGATTCGTAATCGAGCCCGTGCGCGTAATCGTAGCGAAGCGGCACAGTCTCCTGTAAAACTATCTCGCCCGTGTCCACCTTGGCCTCTACGAAGTGAACGGTGATTCCGACCTCCTCCTCGCCGTTGAATAACTCCCAGAAGACGGGCGGGCCGCCGCGATAATAGGGCGCGAGCCCCTGGTGCAAATTGATCGAGCCGAGCCGCGGAAGCTTGAAGACGGATTCCTTGATGATGTTCGTCCCGTAGATGACGCCCAAATCCGCAGAGGCTGCGCGCATCAGCGCGATTGACTCGGCGGCGTGAAAATTCCTGACGAAGTGTACGGGGACATTGTGCGCTTCAGCTATTCGCCGCAAATGGTCGCCGCTCTCCCTGGCCGCCTCGATTGCCGCGTCGGCCGAGTTGCCGCGCCCCATCAGCTTACGCACGCAGCTCTTCAGAGTCGCCGCGTAACCTTCGTACTTGAGAGAGCGTCTGAGGGCCTCGCGCGTGCTGTAGCGGCGCACGGTGTCCGTCTCGACGAAGACGCCCGCGACCGTCACGCCGTTGAGCGCGAGTAGTTGTTTGAGCGCCTCTTCGCACTGGCCGTGCGTGAGCAGGATAACGCGCATCTTCGATTCACTCATAAACGCCGACCGCCATAGGCGACT
>DATEMM010000545.1:0-7293 GCA_035275605.1 Pyrinomonadaceae bacterium | reverse complement strand
AGTCAGGCAGCTACGGGAAGTTGGACTGAAAACGAGAGTACCTGATTTCGCGTGGCAGGATAGCCGCATCCTCGCCGGTTACTTGCGCGGGATGTTCGACGGCGACGGCACCGTTAATAATGACGGGGCGGTTCTGACCTTCGGCAAAGGGCCTGACCTGTACCTGGAATGGGCGCGCGAAATCCAGCAGGCCCTACTTCTGTTCGGCGTGCGGAGCCGAATAAACAGATGCACCCATAGGATCAACGTGCGCGTGCTCAAGCGTGACATGCCGCTATTCTGCGAGCGAATCGGCTTCCTCAATCCCGATAAACAGGCCAAAGCCCTCGCGGTCAAAGACGGGACCGGGTACGAGAACAGAATCTATGGCAGGACCGTGAGAATCAAGTCGGTGGAGTTTTCAGACGAGTGGGTCGAGATGTACGACGTCGTGGACAGCGAGACCTCACAGTTTATGGTCAATGGACTGGTCACTCATAATTCCTCCGCTGACATTCTCAAGCGCGCCCTGCGGCTGCTTCACGACGAGTTGCGCGACACCTCGGCCTGCATCGTCAACATCGTGCACGACGAGATCGTGGTGGAGGCGGATGAGGGCGAGACGGAAAGTATCGCCAGGAAGGTCGAGGACGCGATGTGCAAGGCCGGCGCGGAATACGTCAAAAAAGTCCCGGTGAAGGTGGAGACGGAAGTGTCGAACGAGTGGGTGAAGTGAGACGATTGGTCCGGAGGAAATCTCCTCGCGCTCTACCTCTTTAATCTCTATTTCTTCAGTTTGATGATGAGTCCCCCACCGATGTAATCAACCGGCAGGGTGTACTCGACCCTGCCCTGCAAATCTTCACTTAAGAATTTATCAAGAGCGGGCTTGGCCTGCGCCTCGTCTTCGGCGTCGTCCACGAAGATGAAAGAGGGGTCGGCGGTCAGGGCCAGTCGCAGGTCCGCGTACTCGTTCTCAAAATCGTGAGCGGCGTCCACGATCACCAGGTCGGCGCGGTGCGGAAGTTTGTCCAGGTGCCTCAGGTTGGCTGTGATTAACTTGTACCTGTGGAAGCCGCGCTCCGTGAGCAAGCGCTCGGCTATGTCGCGCGGCTTCCAGAGCGAAGTTTCGTCCACGCGCAAGCTCCGCCAAGGCGAGTCGTCGTCCTCGCTAAAGGGCTCGCCGAAGGTGTCTATGCCCGTGTACTCGGCACGCGGGCAGGCGCTCAGGTAAGCGTCCGCGCCCGCGCCTGCGCAGACGCCAAGCTCAAACATTCTCTCGGGCGCGATGGTCTTTGAGACGGCGTAGAACGAGCGATACTTATGCAGGAAGGCTTCTCTTTGTGCCAGGTAGAATTCCTTGTCGAACTGCGTAAAGACGCTGTAGAGCGGGTGCGGGTCCCAGCGGCAGGCGCTGATGTTCTCCGCAAGCCGCCCGCGAAACTCCTCCTGCGACCACCTGGAAGACCTCTGACGACGACCCGCGATTTGCCTGAATATCTTAATCAACGATTCCCTTGCTGAGCTCTAGCTCTTGGCTTCGGCCGTTTCAGTCTCGAAGGCCGCGAGCGGAGCGGCCCGTTTGCGCCAGATGAAGTAGACGGGGATGCCCGTCAGCACGAGCAGGTAGCCTATGCCGGAGGTCGCGGGCGTCAGGTAAGCCAGGTCAATCACCAGCAGGAGCGCCAGCACGATGTAGATGATTGGCACAAAGGGATAGCCGTAAGTACGGTATGGGCGCTCGGCCTCTGGCGCTTTGCGGCGCATGACGATGACGGCCCCGACCATCAGCGCGTAAAAGACCAGGTCGGCCGAGATGATGTAGTCGAGCAGTTGGCTGTAGACGTTGCCGTAGGTGAACTCGCCCGGCCCGGCCCCTGGCTTGACCGTGCGGGGCAGCGTCAGGAGCGATGCCCAGACCCCCTGCGCTACGAGCGCGACGACCGGCACGTGGCGCGCGTTCACTGTGCCAACGCGCGAGAAGAACAAGTGGTCGCGCGCCATCGCATAGTAGATGCGCGCCCCTGCCAGAATCAGGCCGTTATTGCATCCGAAGGTCGAGATCATGATAGCCACGGCCATGATGACCATGCCTGGGCCGCCCAGGATGGCTCGCATCGTGTCCGTCGCTACCTTGTGCTGCGGATTCTGAATCTGCGAGAGCGGAAGCGTCACGACATAGGCCACGTTCGCCAGCAGGTAGAGCAGCACGACCACGCCGCAGCCGATCAGAAGCGCACGAGGCAAATTGCGTCCGGGGTCGCGTATCTCGCTCCCCGTAAAGGTGACGTTGTTCCAAGCGGACTGCGCGAAGAGTGGCCCGACCATCGCCAGCCCCAACAGCATCATGAGCGCCAGCGGCCCTGCCGCCGCCGCGAGAGCCTGCGGCGTCGCCTGCGGGCTCCAGCCGTTCAGCGCAGGGCTCCACCACGAAGAGGTGTAAGCGGCGCTACCCTGATTCCAGCCCAGCGCGAAACCTAAGAGAATGAGGCCCAGAAGCGCCGCCGTCTTCGTAAAGGTGAAAGTGTTCTGGATGAGCTTGCCGGTCTTCAAGCCCCGCGTGTTGGTGAAAGTCAAAAGGAGAATCAGCAGGATGGCGACCAGTTGCTGTGTCGAGAGGCTCAGCGCGTAGCTCCCCAGGTGTATGGGAGCAACGATGTAGTTGCCGGCGGAGACCCCCGGCGCGATGACCCCTAGAAAGTCCGCGAAGGCGACGGCGACCGCCGCAATCGTCCCCGTCTGGATGACGAAGAAGAGGGACCAGCCGAAGAGGAAACCCGTCGCCGGGCCGTAGGCTTCGCGCAGGAAGACGTACTGCCCGCCCGCGCGCGGCATCATCGCCGCCAGCTCCGCGCAGCAGAGCGCGCCCGTAATGGTGAGCACGCCTGCGAGCGCCCACGCCGCCAGCAGCCAGCCGGGCGAGCCGGTCAGCGCGGAGGACTTGGCCGAGACGATGAAGATGCCGGACCCGATCATCGAGCCGATGACGATCATCGTTGCGTCTAGCAGGCCGAGGCCCCGCACGAGCTTTCCGTCAGAACCGTCTTTTTGAGCACTCATGGGTTCTCTCCAATGAAGTTGATGAAACCCTGTTCGATGCCCATGTTCGTCTTAGAGCGTGAAAGGTATCGAGGATTAGTCACAGAGGCGCAGAGGCACAGAGAAAACTTAGGAAATTCAAATTTCAAATTTCAGATTTCAAATCTCAAATCTGAAATTTGAAATTCTTAATTTGAAATCTTCTTCTCCGTGTCTCTATGTTTCTGTGGCTAACTCCTGAACACTCATCATCCAGGCTTGATCGTATCCGGGTTGCGGCGCGCTATCTCGTCCGCGCGGCGCTGGAGTTTTTCGGACTCGCTAATCAGCCCGTCGAATTTCACGCTCGATTGTTGAATCTCGCCCTTCGCCCGCTCGGTCGCGACCTTGTCGCTGCTCCCCAGGGCCTCGCGGAAAACTATTATGCCCCGGCGCAACTCCCTGAATGCCTCTATGGCTTTAGCGACCGATTGCGCGCGCAGCGAGAGATACTCCTTGATCGTCGGGTCAACGTCTAATTTGGAAGCCCGCTCAAACTTGTCCGCGGCGCTCTCGGCCCTCTCCAGGCCCCGGTCTATGGCCGCGACGGACTCGTCCAAAAGTCTGCGGGCCGCTCCCATGTCGTCCGCGTTGAGGGCGCGCGTGACCTCGCTCTCCTTGCCCTTGTTCTCGCGAACTATCTTTTCGATCTCTCTGATCTCTTCGCTCGCGCCCTGGTTGAGACGGTTAGCCTCGTCCAGACCATTGTGGCCGCCGCAGGCTACTACAAGGAGGGAGGCGAGCAGCGCGAGCGCCGTCAGAGTCGCACCGCTTCGTCTTCCCCTTTGAGGCATGGAGTGTCCGGGCTTCCTTTCACAAGGGAGTCAGCAATAAGAGGCCAGTGAAAACAGAATACAGGAGTCCGCGGGCGGAAGAAAAGAGAATCCGCTTGAGGCACGATTCAATCCGAAGAAGGAATTAACAAGGATAGACAGGATAGACAAGATAAAAACAGAACATGAGAGCTATCTCTTTTTCTTTATCCTGTTCATCCTGCTCATCCCTGTTAATTCCCTTTCTGTCGTTGACTCTTGCGCGACGCTCAAATAGTCTCTAATGGGTACGGGCTAAAAGGCTCGCGCTCCTCTCAAGCATTTAAACATCCTGAGACTACCGGCGGAAAAACCTGACAAAGATGGTGAAAAACGAGATTACGAAATTGATTATGGAGAAGGGCGCGCGGGTGGGCGTCATCGGCCTCGGCTACGTCGGCCTCCCGCTCCTGGTGGAGTTCGCGCGCAGCGGCTTCGACTCAACGGGCTTCGAGGTCGATGAATGGAAGGCCGCGGAGATTAACAACGGGCGCTCCTACATAGGGGATGTGCCAGAAACCGCCGTCAAGGAACTAGCCGAAGGCGGGCGACTGCGCGCGACCGTTCAGTTCGAGCAGCTCAAAAGCTGCGATGCCATCATCATCTGCGTGCCCACGCCCTTGAGAAAGACCAAGGAGCCGGACGTCTCCTACATCCTCGCGGCCGCCGAGGAGATTAAGAAGAGTCTTAGGCGCGGCCAGCTCATCGTGCTCGAATCAACCACCTATCCGGGGACGACCGACGAAGTGCTCCTGCCAATGTTTGAGGATACGGGGCTCAAACTCGACGAGGATTTCCTGCTCGCTTTCTCGCCAGAGCGCGTTGACCCCGGCAACCCGCAGTTCCAGACGCACAACATCCCGAAGGTGGTTGGTGGCTGCACGGACGCTTCGACAGAGGCGGCCACGCACCTCTACTCGCAGATCGTTCGGGACGTCTATTCCGTCAGTTCCGCCCGCGTCGCAGAGGCCGCGAAACTCCTGGAGAACACTTTCCGCGCCGTCAACATCGGCATGGCGAACGAGATGGCCCGCCTCTGCTACGCGCTCGGCATAGACACCTGGGAAGTCATCAAGGCCGCGGCCACCAAACCCTTCGGCTTCATGCCCTTTTATCCTGGCCCAGGAATAGGTGGGCACTGTCTGGTCGGGCAAGAGACGGCCGTCGTCCGTTCTGCCGACGGCTTGGCGCATGTCAAACCGCTGGAGGAGATTTTCGCCGAGCAGAGTTCCGACTCTCATGCTCGTACCTTTACGGCTGGCGGCGGAGAGGTGGTTTATAAACCTAATCTACAGGCTCTTTCTCTTGACATGGAGTCGCAGCAGCCGCAATGGAATTCTGTCCGGTATTTGTTTCGCCGGAAGACCGAAGGGCCAATTGTCGTCGTGACGACCAGCGATAATCGACGGCTAACCGTCACGGACCAGCACCCGATGCTCGTCTGCGACGCGGAGGGGGCGGTGCGCCAGGTCTTCGCCAGAGACTTGAAGGAAGGCGACCGCCTTCCCATTCATCATCTACCTGTTCCGGTGGCCGGCGGCTCAGGCGAAGCCGAACAGAATCCGCAACTTGATTTGCTTTCGCTCTTGCCGCCTGAAATGGTGATGAAGATTCGCGTCAGAATCGTCGGCGGCTCCTGGGCTGACCATCGCCATGCGCTCAGAAAGAGATTGCCGACCGCCGCCGTTCAGGAGTTTATCCGGCAGGACTATCTGCCGCTCAAAGATTTTCTTGCCCTGGAAGAAAGCTGTGACCTCAACGTGCCACACGCGATGCTTCGCTTGTGCACGGGGCGCGGCCCTTCTGCCAGTTCCTTCCCGGCGGTCCTGAAAATGACGCCCGCCTTCGCTCGTCTCATCGGCTACTATCTGGCGGAGGGCTGCACAACCACAGAGCTTGGGCGAGAGCGCGTGCGGTTCAGTTTTAATCGCGATGAGACGGAATTTATCGCAGACGTTCGCTCGACGTTGGAGAGTGAATTCGGAGTTAAAACCTCGCTCCATCATTCTCGCGTGGATTACGTTACTCACGTCCGCGTGGCTTCGTCTTTGTTTGGCTGGTTGCTGACGGCGGGGCTCGGCTGCGGCCGACGTTCTACCGATATGCGTGTGCCGGATGTCTTGATGAACGCCTCACTCGTTCACCGCCACGAGTTGCTCAAGGGGCTGATTCGCGGCGACGGCGATGTATACGTTAAGACCAGCGAGCGAAGCTATCAAAAAAGCGGACGCGCTTACACGCACCGTAGCGCCTCGGCTGAAGTCGGCTATTTCAGCAGCAGTCCACAGTTGTTTCAGCAAGTTATTTATCTGCTGCAAAGCATCGGCTTCACCCCGACTTTTAACCGGAGTCAGCCGCACCTGCGCTTGAGAGGGCGCGAACAACTGCTGCGAATGCGGGACTGGCTCGGGCCAAAGGGGGCGAAGCTGGAAAATTATTTCTACGCGAGCAGGCGCGCTCCCGCCAGCAAGACTTTCAAGCGGGTCGGGCAGTTGACGACGGTTCCGATTAAGTCAGTCGAGATTAAAAACTATGATCGGCCCGTCGAGGTCTATTCCGTAGAAGTTGACGGGGCTCATACTTTCGCCACCTCCTACGGCATCTATGTGCACAACTGTATTCCTCTGGACCCCCATTATCTTTCCTGGAAGGCGCGGCAGCATGGGTTTGATTCGCGGTTCATAGGATTGGCCGAGGAGGTCAACTCGCGCATGCCGGAGCACGTCGTGCAGCTCGTGGCGGACGGGTTGAACGACGCGGAGAAGCCTTTGAAGGGGGCGCGCGTGCTGCTGCTCGGCGTGGCCTACAAGAAGGACATCAACGACGTGCGGGAGAGCCCCGCGCTTTCGATCATAGATCTGCTGCGGGCCAAGGGCGCGCGCGTCAGCTACCATGACCCGTTTGTCTCGGAGGTGCGGTTCGACGACTCGCACACGCAGAGCGCGGGCGACCCGCTCCAGTCAATCTCGCTCACGGACGAAGAGCTGCGCACCTCGGACTGCGTCGTCATCGTCACGGACCACAGCGAGATAGATTATCGCCGGGTCACGGAACTCGCCCAGCTCATCGTTGACACCCGAAACGCTCTCGGCGGCGAACTCCGGCGCGAGAGCCGCGCGCGCGTTATCCGATTGTAGCTGGCTGGAGGAAAGGTCTCGGGCTATCGCACAGTAGACGAGCATGAAGCTGCCAAATTCTGAGCGAGCAGTGGTAGAGATTGCGAAGCTGCACGACTATAGCCTGAATCCACTACGCGATGTCGGCAAGCACAAAGCGCGAGTTTTTCAGGCGACTCTGGGATTAACAGTCGCCGATGCTAATTGGCTGCGAAACAGGGTGCTGGAGGCTGCGCGCACTGAAGAAGCTGTTGCCGTGCCAGCTTCTGTCTTCGGAGAAAAGTATATAATTGATGTTTTGATTGTCA
>DATEMM010000544.1:0-4676 GCA_035275605.1 Pyrinomonadaceae bacterium | reverse complement strand
TTGAGGTCTCAGACGGCGAAGCCTCGGGCGGCGCGTGCGCGTCGTCCATGATGAGCGTCTGGGCTTCATTGCCCACCGGCGCTTCAGCGGCGCGCGTGACGTTGAGCTGCGATTGAGGCTCGCGGGAATCTAATCTGGCCGTTAGCTGGAGCGTCTGGCTCGTCTGCGTGTCAATTTCGGGTGACTGCGGCAGGGCCAAAGCGCTCGCCTCCCCGCCCAGCTTGGCGACCCCGAAATCCAGCACCTTGATGGTGTAGCCGCCCCTTCGGTTCGGCTCCAGCCAGATGTTGTCCGGCTTCAAATCACGATGGACGATGCCGACCCTGTGCGCTTCGTCCACGGCCGAGCAGACCTGTTCGAGAATGTCCAGCACCCAGTCGAGCGGGAGCCGCGACTCTTCTGCCAGGACGTCGGCCAGCGTGCAGCCGTCCAGGTATTCCATGACCAAGTAGGCGACGCGCTCCTGCCCGCGCTGCGCGAAGCCGAAGTCAGTCACGTCCACGACGTTGGGGTGGCGCAGGCGGCCTGCGGCCCTCGCCTCGCGCTTGAAGCGTTCGATGAACTCGTCGTTGCGCATGAACTCCGGCGCGATGATCTTGAGCGCCACGGGCCGCTCCGTGCCAAGGTGGGTCGCCAGGTAGACAGCGCCCATGCCGCCCTGCCCGAGAAGCTTCTCAATACTGTACTTCCCGTCCAGGACTTCGCCCAGGTAGTTCTCTAATCCCCTCATGACCCTGACATCGTATTGAACAAGGGGGCGGCCTAGCAAGCTAATTCGATGGAAGCCAGGACGCGATTGACCAAACTCACCCTGGCCTTAGACCCCAAAGGGGTGGAATACAATAGCAGGGGCAAGTGCGTGAGCGCGCCGCCCCTCGAATATCATTAGAAAGGGATTTAGACCCCAAAGGCGTCAGGATCATTTACGGCTCGAAGTTAATGGATAAAAAATCTCTCGCGGCTCCTGTTATGAAGCCGCGAGAGATTTCATGTAGGTGTCGCGGCCGAGCTACTTGAGTAGCTTCGCCGAGACGGTTCTGGTCAACGGGTTGACCGTGAAGCGGAAGAGTTTGCGAACCAGCCCGGTGACTGACACGCCGCCGCTCGCCGCGGTCGTCTCCGAACCGTCGGCGTTGACCGTCACGTCCTCGGAGTTCGCGTTGGCCGAACCCTTCGGAAGATACTGCTTGGCCACCACCTTGTAGTCCGAGGCCACGCCGAGGAAGCCTATGATGCGTATGATGTAGGTCGTGTTCGGCTGCACGAAGTAGCGTATGCGCTCGTGCGCGAAGTTCTCCGTGTCGGCCGAGCGGTCGAGCCGCGTCTGCCCGTCGGCGGTCAGCAGCTCAAGGTCGTAGTCCACGGCCGTCGTCGAGGTCAACTCCGCGTCTAGAATCAAGGCGTCCGAGGTCGTCGTGACGGGAATGTCCACGTAGGTCACGCCCTGGAACGTCGGGTTGGCGTCGGTCGGGACTTCCAGATTGTCCTCGATCGCGCCGGAGCCGTTAGTCGCGCCCGTCGGGTCGCCCAGAGGCATGATGCCGCTGTACTCGTCCTTGCGAATCGAGTAGGTGAAGCTGGTCGGCGGCGCATCGCTTGAGCCGTCGCCCGTTTGGCTGCCCGTGCCGCCGGTCGAGCCCGCGTAAGCCTGACCCGTAACCTGCGCGTCGAAAGTAAACATCTTGGCCAGCGGGTCGTTGAACTCGAACCGCTTTGTCGCCGAACTGTTGACCGCGAGCGTCTTGTTAAAGATGAAGGTCGGAACGGGCGCGCTCTGGTCCGCGTTCTTCACCGTCACGGACGGGTCGGAGATGGAAGTGATGCGAAACTCCACTGGCGCATAGATGGTCTTGTCTATGGAGTTCGCGCCGCGCGCGTTCGTCACGGTCGTGTCGAAACTGAAGACGCCGCCGGAGAACGAAACGTTCGAGAGCGCCGTGTCCACCTGCGTGGTCACGTCCTGCGAAGCGAGCCGGGGCTGTGCCGCACCGCTCAAATCCGAGACGCCGAGCTGCTTGCTGGCGTTGACGCCGATGGCGCGCACGGCGTACTCGCTATCGAAAAGGTTCTTCAGCCCGGCGGGCGCGAAGACCTCCGCTACCACGCCCCTGTCCTCGTACATGCTGGAGCTGGCCCCTGTGTAGGCCACGTGACGCCAGCCTGTAGTCGCCGCGTCGCCGTCCAGAAACTCGCGCCCACCGTTGGGCTCGCGCCTGTCGCGGAAACTGATCTTGCGCTTCAAGACTTCGTAGGCCACGGCACCCTCTACGGGCGACCATGTGATCTTGTTGCTAGTGGCCGAAGCCGGGGCGACCGTGACGTTCTGCGGGACGGCAGGAGCCGACTGCCCTGCGGCGAAGTGCGAGACCTGCGTCGAGATGGTCGCCCTGTCGCCGACGACCTCCTTGGCGTTAATGCCCATCTCGTGCGCCGCGAAGACCTGCTCGATGAGAGCGCGGTGCAGGCCGGGCGAGTCCGGGTCGGAAGCGTCCGACGGGTAGAGCGACTGGTCGGCGATAATCATAGCGTCGCGCGCCTTGACCATTGTGTCCGGCGAGGTCGTTCCCAGGACGTACATTGAGCCTAGGAAGATGCGCTCAAAGGTCTCAGTGCCTTTGGTGATGTCGCGGCCCGGCGTCCCGTCCTCGAACTTCGGGCGCTTGTAGGTGGTCGCCTCCGGGTAGACGCGGTTGAGCATCTGGCGCACGTCCCACATCGTGGACATGTAGATTTCGCCGTCGCGGTGCTCCTCGAAAACGTACTGCGGCGGAATCGGATTGCCGAGCACGTCCGTCGTCTCATAGAGCGTGCCGATGTCTGAATACTTCAGAGTCGAAAGGGCGCTGCGCACGTAGGCTATCGAGTCCGGGTCGCGGCCCGCGGCGCGGAAGCGATTGCGGTAGCCGTAGGCGTTGACGACGTACTCGCCCAGAGACGGGTTGTTCGTAATAGTAAACGCCCACATGTCTGCCTGGCCCTCGTTCAGGGCCGGGCCTTCCGGCGTGCCTTCTAGACCGGCAATGGGGCTCGTGATGGCGTGCATGCCTTCGTGGTACGGCACGGTGCCTTCGAGCGCCAGGTCGTTTAAGAGATAGCCGTGCCCGTAGATGGTCGGGTTGAGGTTGACGGGCGACTGCGTACCCGTCAACTCGCGTATCAGGCCGGTCGCGTTGAAGGCGACGGCGTTGTCCAGGCCGAGCACGACGGCCGGAGTCTCTGCCGGGTTCTTCTGAATGGCGTCTTTGTAGATGGGGCTCAGGCCGATGTAGATGTTCGGCGCGTGAACGTTCGCCGGAAGCGGCACGTCATGGTTCGGGTAGTCGTCCGGGAAATCGCCCTCGCCTACGCGGCTGTGCTTGGCGTCGCCAGCGACGTGCAGGTAGTCAACGTATTCGAGCAGGTAGGTGACGAAGAAGAAAGCGTTGATGTCGTCCTGGTGCTCGGCTGGCTCAGCCGTTGGGCCAAAGTGACTCTGCTCGTTGGTGCGCGCCTCAAAATTGGTCGGGTCGTCCTTCTGGAAGTACCAGGTGCCTTTCGCCGCCTGCGGGAAAGGCTGCTTGGTGGCGAGGATGTTGTTGACGAGCGCGTGCGTTCCGGTCAGCGTGCCGTTGACGCCAGTGGCCATGTTCGAGGCGTCGAACTTGCGCAGCGTGGCGCGGACCTGCCCCTTCGGGACATTGTTCTCGACGCTGATCTTGCCCTCGTCTTTGAGCTCCTGAGTGATCTCCGGATACTTCGGATAGATGTCGCCCTTGAAAGGCTCGCCCGTCGCGGGGTTCTGCAAGAAGTAAGCGAAGTCCTGGCGCGAGACCACCTCGCCCGTGTTCGCGTCGATCATGTGCAGGTAGAGCCCGAACGGGTTGGTGGAAAACTTCGCCACCTTCCAGACCAGGCGGTAGCCGTTCGCGGTCGGGTAGACGGCGAGCCGCGGTTGCAGGTTCTGCACCGCCGCAAGCTGCTTCGAGATGGCTTCGAGACCGGGGCGGAGCAAGTCCTGCACGTTCGCTGGCAGCGAGACGCTGAAGCGCGCCAGGTCCGCAGTCACCTTCTGCTTCGCCTGCTCGGCCGTGAGCGTCGGCTGCGTGCTGACGTTCACGTCGCGAAACGTCGGGCCGCTCGCCATGATGACCCGGTTGTCCTTGTTGAGGACGAGGCCGACGCCGCCGTTCTGCACGTCTATGCCCTGGTAGGTCTGCTGAAAGCGCAGGAGATGCCCGCCGAGCGCGGCGCGGTCGCTGACCAATCGCAAGTCCGCAACGTTCGTGATGCCAAACGCCGCGCCGTTGGCGGCTAGGAACGTGCGCCCGGCTTCTTCCGGCGTCGCGCCCGTGGTCGGGCTACTGAAGTCCATCAGGACGTCCGGCGAGCCGCCGAAATCGTTCCAGCGCACGGTCATGTTCGCGGCCTGCGTGTTTGCTTTCAACGCCTCGATAGCCGCGAGCTGCCCTTGCGTCGCGCGGCGCGCGGGCGCGAGTTTCTGCGAAAGATTGAGATCGAAGTTCGGCGCGGGCCGCGCGTACATTTTGAAGACTTCCGCGGGCGCGGCGGCCTCGGCGGCCGAATCATGCAGCACCGTGGAGGACGAGAGCAGCCCGACGGTGATTAAGAGAACGGTCAAGGTGATTATCAATCTTTGCCTGCGCATGTTTTTCTCTCCTCAGGGACGTCAAAAGGTG
>DATEMM010000543.1:0-12265 GCA_035275605.1 Pyrinomonadaceae bacterium | reverse complement strand
GATTTCAAGATTGATGGAGCGCAGGTCGCAGCCGCGCTCCGAGGCGTTGGCGTAGGCGATGTCGATGACTTCGCGCAGGCGGGGTCGGCTGCGCGCCTTGATCAGAATCTGGATGCGGTGCTCACCGCGCAGGCGCGCCAGCGGCGCGGGCGCGGGGCCGAGGACGCGGCAGACCCTGTCCGTGTTGGCCTCCTCCAGCGCCTTCTTCAACTCGGCGGCCGTGGCCTGCGTCCGCGTCAAGTCCTCGCCGTGCACCAGGAGCGAGGCGAGCGCGACGAAGGGTGGATAGTTGAGGCTCTTGCGATAGCGTATCTCTTCGTCGTAGAAGCCCGCGTAATCCTGCGCGCAGGCGTGCTTCAGGGCGTAGTGGTTCGGGTGATAGGTCTGAATCAGGACGCGGCCCGTCCTGTCGCCGCGCCCGGCACGCCCGGCCACCTGAGTAATCAACTGAAACGTCCGCTCCGCCGAGCGGAAATCCGGCAGGGCCAGCCCGGCGTCCACGGAGACGACGCCGACCAGCGTCACGTTCGGAAAGTCGTGTCCCTTGGCCAGCATCTGCGTGCCGACGAGCATATCAAGCTCGCCCGCGCCAAATTCCAGTATGGCGCGCTCGAAGAGCTTGCGGCGCGAGGTGGTGTCGCGATCCAGGCGCGCGATGCGCAGGGCGGGGAAGCGCTTCTGCAACATCTCTTCGAGCTGTTCCGTCCCTTCGCCAACGTAGTAGATGTACTTGCCCTGGCACGAAGGGCAGCGCGAGGGCGCACTGCGGCGATGATTGCAGTAGTGGCAGATGATGCTCATCTCGCTGCGGTGATAGGTGAGCGTCACATCGCAGTTAGGGCAGTGTATGGACTCGCCGCACGAGCGGCAGAGCACGAAGCTCGAATAGCCGCGCCGGTTGAGCAGCACGATTGCCTGCTCGCCCCGCGCGTGAGTCTCCTCGATGGCCTTGAGGAGTTCGTCGGAGAAGACTTCGGGGCGGCCATGCTGGGCGAAGACCTGCCGCATGTCTATGATTTCGGCGCGGGCCATGGCGCGGTTCGCGATGCGCTGTGCCAATTGTAGGTAGCGATACTTGCCGCTTCGCGCGTTGTGAAAGGATTCGAGCGAGGGCGTGGCGGAGCCCAGCACGACGACGGCCCCCTCGCGGCTGGCGCGAACGACGCCCACGTCACGCCCGTTGTAGTAGGGCGATTCCTGTTGGCGATAAGAGGTCTCGTGCTCTTCGTCAATCACGATGAGGCCCAGATTCGAGACGGGCGCGAAGACGGCAGAGCGCGTGCCGATGACGACGCGTGCCTCGCCGCTCTTCAAGCGGCTCCATTCGTCGAACCGCTCGCCCGTCGTCAAAGACGAGTGGAAGATGGCCACCTGGTCGCCGAAGTGCGCGCGCAGGCGGCGCGAGAAGACAGGCGTGAGCGCGATTTCGGGGACGAGCATCATGGCGGTGCGCCCCCTTTGGAGAGCGGCGCGCATGGCCCGTATGTAGATTTCGGTCTTACCGCTCCCGGTTACGCCGTGAAGAAGAAAGGCGGCGTACTGGTTATCTTTCAGCGGCCTCTCGATCTCGGCCAGGGCATCGGCCTGCGCCTTCGTCAGCTCCAGCTCTTCGACCGCGGGCAAGGTGGCCGTGGCCAGGGGGTCTCGCCGGACGTTGCGGACGAAGACTTCGACGATGCGCCGCTTCTCCAGCGTCCCGATGGTCGAGGCGCTCGCGTCCGCCGCTTCCAAGAGGTCCGTGAAAGCCATCTCGCCGCCTTCGTCAATCAGCGCCTCGACGATTCGCTGCTGGGCTTTTGACAGAGCGCGCGCGGATTCGGGCTCCAGGTGCTCTTCGGGCGGAAGCAGGAGCACGGCCTTGCGCCGTTTGGCTTTGGCGAGAACGCTGCGAGGGCGGTGCGTGAGCTTGACCCAGCCGGCGCGCTCCAGATCGCGCGCGACGGCAGCGCTGCGCGCCTCGCCTATGTGGCGAGCGATGGCGCGCAGCGGCATCTCCTCTTGGTCCGCAATCAGGCGCAGGGCACGCTCCTTCGCCGTCGCGGTGCGATGAAGGGGGAGGCGCGCCAACTCGTCGCGCCCCTCGGACGTGATGGAGAGAACCTGCTCGACAGTCGCGTTGAGCCCGGCGGGGAGCGCGGCCTTTAAGACTTCGCCCCAGGGCGCGGCGTAATACTCTGCCACCCAGCGCGTAATTTCCAGGACCTCCGGCGTGAGCAAGGGCTCTGCGTCGAGCAGCTCCTCTGCGTCCTTAACGTCTGCCTCCGTCAGCTCACTGGCGGGGTCCAGGGTTTGCAGCAGGGCGACGATGTAGCCCGTGAGCCGTTTGCGCCCGAACGGCACTAGGAGGCGCGCTCCCAGCCGCGCGTCTGCTCGCAGGGCTAGCGGCAGGCGGTACGTAAACGTGCGGTTGACGTGCAGGGGCACGGCGACCTCCGCGAAGAGCGGGGCCATCGGAAGAGAGCTGCTCTCACGCTCGCTCGCTTCATCAGGACTCGTCCGTGTGATGGTTTCCTGCACAGGAGGAAATTAGCTTGAAGTGATGAAAAGTGGAAGCCGGGAATCGAGTCGTGCGGTAATTATTCGAGCGGGCGCTCAAAGACCACGATGAGGCATGGCCGTCAAGTGCCGCACAAAAAGGGAGAGGCGCTCGCAAGATACGGAGCGCCTCTCTCTCTGCTTTGGCCGATGAGACGGCGTTTGGCGTTTTAGTGAGTCATCCTCAGAGTCTCAAATCCGAGTTGGAAGAAACAAGGGGAGTTGACCAGCGTGCTGAGGTCCACGGCGCGGCGCGCCAGATCGTTAAAATTGTGCATGACGACCGGGCCTTGAACCACATCCGGAATCGTTTCTCCCGTCAGGAATCCTGAGAGCCCGGCGGGTGAAACTTGCGGATCGACATGCAGGAAGCGCGTGGCCGTCTCGCCCGCGTGGCAACCGTTGCAGGTGTTGAGCGAGAAGATGTGTCGCGCATTGAGATTGAGGATGCCCGCGGCGTTCCAGTGTGTGCCGCCGGCCCCGCCCGAGGGTGTCAGCGCAGAGCCCCCCAGAAAGGGCGTCACGCCGGGAAAAGTATTCGGCACGACATAGTTGTTCGCCAGAATCGCGGCCGTGCGCGGGTTGATAAAATTAGCCAGCGTCGGCGTGTTGTTGCGCGTCAGGTCCGGCGTTTGTTTGACTGTGTCCTCTTCGAGTTGATGACTCGGTTTGATGACGAATTCGCGCAGCTCCCAGGGAAAGGAGAGCGCAATCTCGTTGGTCCGCAGTTGATTCAGCGCGCTGCCGTTGGGCTTGGCCGGGTTGGCATTGGCCAGGGAGAACTGGTCCGTGATGTTTTCCAGGGCGGCCAGGTAGGCCGGTGAGCCTAGCGGCAAGGTGCTCAGATTGGCCCACTGTTGTCCCCAGAGTTTGACCGCCGGGCAGCCCTTCTTCGGCACGCCGTACTCGAAGATGACTGTGAAGGGCAGCATCTGGCAGTTCGGCCCGACTGCGCCGAAGACGAACCTGGCTTCGCCCGCGTTGCCTCCGGTTCCGCCATAGACGGGGTTAGTACGCAAGTCCACGCGGTTGACTATGGCGACCAGGATGAACGGAGCCCTCGCCAGGTTGAGGTTCGGCCCGCCGCTCTGTGCCTGCCAGGGGCCGAGGATTTGCGCGAGCATTTGCGCGGCGCGGTTCTGGACCGTGAAGCCGTTGATGGATTGATTCGTCACCCATTCCCTTAACCAGTTTCTGACGAAGGTGGACGGGTTGACTCCGGTCGAAGGCTGGTTCGCCATCTCTCGCATCAAGCGCCCGAACGTCCACTTGCCCATAGGAGTCCCGGTGTTAGTACATGGGTTGAAGGTGCGCGCCGGGTCTTTGACCACGGAAGGGTCTGTGATCATCAGACTTCTTTTGGGGTCGATGAGGGGCGGGAAGAAGGGGAAAATCTTAATCTCCTGCCCGACCCTGAGCTTGCGCAAGTCCAAAATCTGCGCGCGCTCTTCCGAAACACGCTCACGCCCCTTGAAGATTGGGACGACCAACTGCTCTTTATCTTTCACGTCTTGCAAGCGGCGCTGTTGCTGCTCGAACTCCGCGAAGTCGAAATCAATCACCGCTGAGTAGACGCCGTCGCCGGCCTTTTCATCTCCGGCTTCCCCGTCGTCGCGCAGGACGATTCGCCGTTTTTCGAGTTGAATGGGCACTTGCCGCCCGATCCTAGACTGCTCGGACTTAACGTAAATCACTTTGAGCAGGGCATTGCCTTCCGAGGTCGGCTTCTCCAGCAGCTTCACGTAGATGGCTTCTACGTCCGGCGGGTCAACGTCCAGCTCACTGCCGAAGAGCCGGGTCTTGTCGTCCGGTTGGGTCCTGTCCGGTCGGGCCTGTCTTTGGCCGAAGCCTGAGCCGCCGATTAAGGTGACGCACAGAAAAGCTGCGACCAAACTCATCGCTAAAAGTTTAACGCGGTAGATTTTACTGAGGCGCATTTGAGTGTTCTCCTTTTCCGGTGGAAGAAAAAACGTGGCTGGCTCGTGAGTGTTTGCAAGCCAACATGGAGAAATGAATCCGCCGAACGGGTGAAAGCCGAGGGTTTAAGGCTCGTTCGGAGATTGAGAGTTAAAGTCCGCGCAATTCGGTGTGCGAGGCTGGTGTGAGAGTTGCGCCTATCGTAATTTTAGAAGAGAGGCGCTTTGGGCCAGGTGGCCGAGAAGGCACTCTCTCTAACATCACCCAGGGAAGTGAACAGGGCAGACTTTATGCCCCTCTGTCAGAGATTGTCAAGATATTTTCGGCCCACAGACGAGGTTCACCCGCTACTGTGAAGTCAGCAAGGCGCGCACCTTTTTCATGTCCTCCCAGACCTCGCGCTTTTTCGACGGGTCGCGCAGGAGATAAGCAGGGTTGAAGGTGGGCATCAGTTTCATCCCCTGGTAGTCGTGGAACTCGCCGCGCATTTGCGAGATAGGTTTCTTGGTCCTGAGCAGGGCGCGCGTCGGCGTGTTGCCGAAAGCGATGACGACCTCCGGGCGGGCGGCGACGAGTTCCCGGTGCAAGTAGGGCGTGAAAAACGAGAGCACGTCGGGAGTCAGCTCATCGCCGTGCGAGATGAATTTGACCGTGTTGGTCAGGTAGCAGTCTTCGCGTTTGAGGCCGATGGCTTCGAGGATGCGGTTGAGCATCTGCCCGGCCGGCCCCATGAAAGGCTTGCCCGAATCAATATCGGGTGGGCCCGGAGATTCACCGACCACGGCCACGCGCGCCCCCTTTCTTCCTTCCCCGAAGATGAAGACGCGGTCGGCGAACTGCGGCATTGCCTTGGCCCGCCGCAGAAGCTCCTCATTTATCTCATCGAGCGACTCGCCAGACCCGGCAGGCGGCTCGTTAAAGAGTGAAGATTGCATAAAAAACAGTACTCATCACTTCTTTAAACTTTCAGTTTTCCGTCGAGGTAATCTCTGACCTTCTTCATGTCTTCCCATGCCTCGCGCTTCTTGGAGGGGTCGCGCAGGAGATAGGCGGGATGGAAGGTCGGCATGACCTTGATGCCCCTGTAATCCTGGAAGGTGCCGCGCAGTTTCGTGATGCCTTCCTTGGTGTCGAGCAGGTTCTTCATCGCGGTGTTACCCAGCACGACTATGACTTCGGGCCTGGCGACGGCGATTTCACGGAGCAGGAAAGGCTTGCAGGTCTTCGCCTCATCGAGCGTCGGCGTGCGGTTCTGCGGCGGGCGGCAGCGGTTGACGTTGCCGATCAAAATCTCCTCGCGCTTCATGCCGATGGCCTCGATGATCTTGTTGAGAAGCTGGCCCGCGCGGCCCACGAACGGGCGCGCCTGCATGTCCTCGTCCGCTCCCGGCGCTTCGCCGACGAACATCAACCGCGCCTTGCGGTTCCCCTCAGTGTTGACGATGTGCGTGCGCCCGGCGTGGAGCGGGCATCGCACGCACTCGCCTATGTCGTTCCAGATGTCCTCGAAAGTTTCGTCCGCCTGCGGCAAACTCGCTTCGTCCTTCGGCGTGATCTCGCCAAACAGTGTGTCCTGCGGCGGCGGAGGCTCTAACTCTTTCGGTCGTTTGGTGGTTGTTCGTTTAGCCATCTCTATTTGCTCAGGTGAAGAATGGAGCGCCGCGGCTGACGGTGAAGCTTGTGGCGCGCCTTGCGGGGGCGAATCTATCTCGACGGCTGCCTGCGCGTTTCGACGCAGGGCCGGGTTGACGGCGGGCGTCGCAACTTCCGGCCTCATTCTCTCCGCGCTCCGGGCGGGCGTCTCCCTGGACGAAGCGGGCGAAGAGTCTTCGACGCCCTCGACGCCGAGGTCGCGCAGGTAAGAAGCGTATTCGCCTGCGTCCCTCACGAGGGCGTGCAGCTCGTCTTTTAATCCCTCTCTATTTCCCATTGTTCCGGCGTCGCAGCCGCGCGACCTCGTCCAGAATTCGGTGCGACGCTTCCAGCTTGGACATCAAAGGCAGTTCCGTCACGCCGTCGCTGGCGCGGCTGATGATCGTAACGATATTCGTCTCGCGGTCGAAACCCGCGCCCTCGCGCGTAACGTCGTTGGCGACGATGGCGTCCAACTGTTTACGTTCAAGCTTCGTGCGGGCGTTGGCCATAACGTCGTTAGTCTCGGCCGCAAAGCCTATGACGAGCAGCCCGTTTCGCCGTGCCGCCGAAACCTCTGCCAGTATGTCCGGCGTCGGTTCGAGCTTAACGGTCAAACTCTCCCCGGACTTCTTCATCTTGGCGGCGGCGCGCTCCGCCGGGCGGTAGTCGGAGACGGCCGCAGCGCCTATGAAAATTGTCGCGCCGGGAAGTTCTCTTATCACTGCGTCGCGCATCTCTTCGGCTGAAAGTGCGCTGACGAGTTTCACGTTCGCGGGCGGGGCCGCGGTGGTCGAGCCAGCGACGATCGTCACCTCAGCCCCGCGCTCATGCGCAGCCTGGGCCAGGGCGAAGCCCATCCGGCCCGAGGAGCGGTTCGAGATAAAGCGCACGGGGTCCAGCTCTTCGCGCGTCGCCCCGGCAGTTATCAAGAGGCGCTCGCCCGCCAGGTCACCGCCGGCGCGGCTCCTCGCTTCGGAAAGGATTTCGAGGGCGGCGGCCACAATACGCTCGGGCTCACTCAGCCGCCCTGGGCCAAACGTGCCGCAGGCCATCTCGCCCGCGTCCGGCTCGATGATGCGCACGCCGTCCTCGCGCAGGCGGCGCAGGTTGCGCTGCGTGGCCGGGTGATTCCACATGGTAGTGTTCATCGCGGGGGCGATGACGACCGGCGCGTTCGAGGCCAGGTAGGTCGAAGTGAGAAAATCGTCCGCGACGCCGTTGGCGAATTTGGCGATGATGTTGGCTGTGGCCGGGGCGACGAGCAGCAGGTCAACCGACTGTGAAAAGGTGATGTGCGCGATCGGGTCCGGATTGTCCGGGGCGTAATCGTCAACTATGACGTGCGAGCCAGAGAGCGCGCGAAAAGTGAGCGGGGTGATGAATTCGCAGGCGCGCTTTGTCATCGCGACTCGCACCGTGCACCCGGCCCGTTGCAGGCCGCGCAGAATTTCGGCGGCCTTGTAGGCGGCAATCCCGCCCGTGACGCCGAGCGCCACACGCCTGCCACTTAATTCCCGCTCTGGAGAGTCAACAGCCATCAGTCAGCATCCGGCGTCTGCTTGGAGTTCGGTCCCATTTCGTAGAGAAAATGTAACACTGCTGGTGCCGGTGCGCAACGCACTTTCAGGAGCGGTTATGCTAAACTTCTCCTTAAGGACAACCCCCTTCTGAAATGTTCAGCTTTTGAGCGTTTGATTCATAGAGCGATGGGAAGAAAAAGGTATCGTTGGCTCTCAGGGCTGGCCCTGGTCTTCATCGTAGCGGCGACCACCGAAGCGTTTGCGCAGCGACGCCAGACCACCAACTCTGAATTCGGTCCCGTGGTGCGGGCCTACCTGGGCTATCTCAAAAACGAGCAGGAGGTCGTGGACGACCGCGCCAGCCGCCACGAGATTAGCCGCGCCTACTACGTCAGAAACTCGAACCGCATACGCGCCTTGCGCCAGATGGCCGTCCGCCTCGCGCGCGAGAGCGCGAACGACTACCTGCCGGAGCTGGAGGCGGCCGCGGACGACGAGCTGGGAAATCTTTTCGAGTTCCCGCCAAAAACGTCTAGCCTGCGCGTCGGCGAGGTCTACAACAACACGTTCAGATTCCTTGGCACAGTTCGCTCCGGCGACCTCTTCTACGTCTTCTCGCGCCTGGACCCGTATGAGCAGGCCGAGTTGATGGAAAAGGAGAAGGCTAAACCGCAGGCCGAGCCGACGACGACGAACGAGCTTGTGCCAACTTCCGAGGAGACGACCAGTCGCCCTCGTCGCGCGGGGACGCCCTAGCGTCCGGACCCGCGCCGGGGGGCTCTTGCCGAAAATGCGCCAGCCTACACTTTTCGAGCAGCAGACGAAGCGCGGCGCGGCGGACGCCGAGCGGATAGTGCTTTTCGCGCTCGGCGATTTTCAGGCGCGTGGAAAAGTTCTGGCCGAGCGGGACCTGCCCCTGGACCGCCTGCGCGGCGCTCTACGCCGCTCCACGGACGCTCATGACCGGGAAGAGTTATCCGACCAGGAGGCGGTCGCGGCGTTTCGAGCGCTCGGCGCAGAGGTCAGGCAGGTTCCTCCCTTCGTCGCCAAGCATCCGTTCCGCGTCACGGTCAGCAGTGAACTGGCAGAGCGCTCGCGCCGCGCCTACAACGAAATCCTTGACTCACTGAAAGAGGATTGAACTCCGATGAAACATGACGAAGGCCGCCGCCGGTTTCTCCTCGGCGCAGTCAAGGGCCTGGGTGCCGCGGCTCTCAGCTCTCAGCTTCCTTCGCTCGCGACTGCCGCGAGCCATCAGGCACGCTCCGTAATCAGGGCGAATCTATTCCAGGCGAAAGTCGGCTTCGCGATACACGGCGGCGCGGGGACCATTCTTAAAAGCGAGATGAGTCCTGAGCGCGAGAAGGAGTACCGCGCGAAGCTGACAGAGGCGCTGATGACCGGCTACGACATTCTCAAAAAGGGCGGGGGCGGGCTAGACGCTGTCGAGTCTACCATCAGGATTATGGAAGACTCGCCGCTCTTTAACGCAGGGAAGGGCGCAGTCTTCACCAACGCCGGGACCAACGAGCTGGACGCCTCCATCATGGACGGCAAAACGCTCAAGGCCGGAGCGGTCGCCTCGCTCAAGCACATCAAGAACCCGATTAGCCTCGCACGCCTCGTGATGGAAAAATCCAAGCACGTGATGATGGTGGGCGAGGGGGCCGAGGCTTTCGCCAAACAGCAGGGAATCGAGCCGGTCCCCCAAAGCTATTTCTACACGGAATCGCGCTGGAAGGCTTTGCAGCGCGAGAAGGCCGCTGAGGAGGAGAAGAACAAGGCTCCCGAAGGTAAAAAGCCGCAGCGGCAGCACGCGGACATCCTGGAGCACGCTTACGGCACAGTGGGGGCCGTCGCCCTGGATCAGAAGGGAAACATAGCCGCCGGGACCTCTACGGGCGGGATGACCAACAAGCGGTTCGGGAGGGTCGGCGACTCGCCCATTATCGGCGCGGGAACCTACGCCAACAACCGCACCTGCGGGGTCTCCGCGACCGGCGACGGCGAGTATTTCATACGCCTGGCGGTCGCTCACGACCTGTCGAGTTTGTTGGAATATAAGGGCTTATCCCTGAAAGAGGCCGCCGACACGGTCATCGAGAAAGTGGGTAAACTGGGCGGCGAGGGCGGCCTGATAGCCATCGATAAGATGGGCAACATCGCCATGTCTTTCAACACGGCGGGCATGTACAGGGGCCGCGTCAGCCCCGAAGGGCAGCCCGTGATAGAGATTTATAAGGACTGAGCGGGCGGTGGCAGGGCCGCCAGAGGAAAGTCTGCGCGGCCCGGTAAGGACGTGCCAGGGGGGCCGCGCTGGACCTCTTAAAATTATCTGGTAAAAGCCGATAGACTGTGCTAAGTTAATGCCACCATTACGCAAATCTTTGTTGACAGAGAACTAGGATTCGTGTAAAAAGGCGGAGATATTGAAAGCCCTCAGGGGCTGTCATGCCTGCTTTTTTAAGGAATGTTTCGCGCGGTCGGTTTTGAAATGTCGAGGTGGGTCTAGCGAGAAGGCCTGAATTCCGCCTCCCGCGGATCTAAAAGATTCGTGGCGCGCTCTTAAACCTTTTTCACTTTACGGGAGGAGAATTAATGATCAGCAGAACTTGGAGCCGCAAGTCCATCGCGTTCTGCCTGGCAGTAGCCGTCTTGAGCGTGTACTCGATGGTGGTGCTGGCAACGCCCGGACAGATGGGCCAAACAGGAATGTCAGGTGAATTGTCGGTCTCCGGTCAAGTCACCGTCAATGGTCAGAGCGCAATTTCCGGTGCGACCGTTTTCTCGGACAGCACCATTGAGACCGCGAAGGGCAGCAGCGCCGTCGTCAGCCTCGGCAAACTCGGCCGCGTCGAACTCTTACCGGGTACGGTTCTCAAGCTCAGCTTTACCGACAGTGGGCTCACGGCCATGCTCGACAGCGGACGCGTTCGCCTCTCGACCCCGGCGGGCGTCTCGGCCGTCGTCAACACGAAGGACGGTTCGGTCGTCGCCGACAATTCTCAGGCCGACGCTTTCATGGTTGACACCGAGTGCGGCAACACCATCGTTGCCACCCAGGTGGGCAAAGTTGAACTCCGCGCAGGTTCCTCCGTCAAGCAGATTGCTGCCGGTTCGCAGGACGCCGCCGGTCAGGCTGCGCCGGGCACCCGCTGCACCCGCCTTCGCACTGAAGGCATGAAGGGCATCGGCGGCGGCGCTTTGGCGGCGTTGCTTCTCGCGGCGGGCGGTGCGGTTGCCGCGGCAATCCTTGCCGGACGCAGCGACAACAACGATCTGGAGTTCGGTGGAACGGTTGTCGAGATCAGCCCGACCAAGTAACCGGAGCGAACTTCATCAACCTATCCCGCGCGGGGAAGTTGACCGTGCGGCCAGAATCGACTGCAACCTTGCGGGTCACGCGACATTCAACACACGCGCGTGACCCGCAAGGTTTTGCTTACTCATCAATCGTAAATCGTGAATCGTAAATAGACTGCTCGGTCTTTCTTCGATTCACTATTTACGATTCACGATTTACGATAATTGCATGCACATTGCGGTAATCGGTTCGGGATACGTCGGCTTGGTAACGGGCGCGTGCTTTGCGGAATTCGGCGTTGACGTGACCTGCGTTGACGTTGACCGCGAGAAGATCGCGCGGCTCAACGAGGGCATCATCCCCATCTACGAGCCCGGCCTCGAACAACTTGTAACCAAAAACTCACAGGCCGGCCGCCTCCAATTCACAACTGACCTCAAGGCCGCGGTCGAGCGGGCGCTCGTTATCTTCCTGGCCGTCGGGACTCCCCCGAAAGAGGACGGCTCGGCCGACCTCAGCTACATCGAAGCCGCTGCGCGCTCCATCGCCGAACACATGGACGACTACAAGGTGATCGTCACCAAGTCCACCGTCCCCGTTGGCACGGGCGAACGCCTGCGCGCGTTGATTCGCGAGCATCAGAAGGGGCAGAAAAACTTCGGCATCGTCTCCAATCCGGAATTCCTGCGCGAGGGCGCGGCGATTGACGACTTCATGCGGCCGGACCGCGTCGTCATCGGCAGCCGCGACGAAGAGGCGATTGCGATTATGAAAGACCTCTATCGCCCGCTCTACCTGATCGAGACCCCGTTTGTCATCACCTCGCTGGAAGCCGCCGAGTTGACCAAGTACGCGGCGAACGCTTTCCTGGCCACCAAAATCTCTTTCATCAACGAGATCGCCAACCTCTGCGATTTAATCGGCTGTGACGTGCATGACGTGGCGCGCGCGATGGGGATGGACGGGCGCATCGGGCGCAAGTTCCTGCACCCAGGCCCCGGTTTTGGCGGCTCCTGTTTCCCGAAAGACACGCGCGCTCTGGTTTCGGTCGCGCGCGAGTTCGGCGGCGATTCGCTGATAGTTGATGCGGTCATCGAGGTCAACGAGCGGCAGCGCGCCGCCATGATTCCCAAAATCGAGAAGCTGGCCGGCGGCCTCAAGGGCAAGACCGCCGCCGTGCTCGGGCTTTCCTTCAAGCCCGAGACGGACGACATGCGCGAGGCCCCGTCCGTGGATATTATCCGCAGCCTGGTGGAGAGGGGCGCGCACGTTCGGGCCTACGACCCTGTGGCCGTGGACGAGGCGCGCAAGGTGCTCCCGAACATAGAGTACGCAGAGGACGAATACGCGACTG
>DATEMM010000542.1:0-10512 GCA_035275605.1 Pyrinomonadaceae bacterium | reverse complement strand
TCGCTCTGCCCCTGGCTATTTTATTCGACCCCTTCGGGGTCAACATCTTCACTACTGGGCCTTGTCTATCATCTGGCGCGCGACTTCGCCGAGGCGCGCCGTGTCTTCCGGTTTACGCAGCGTGCCCTGCGCCCCGGCCTTCCTGGCCTCCTCCTGGTCGAGCAGTTCGGCGAAGGCCGTGTAGAAGAAGATCGGCGTCTGCTGGTCGAAGCGGCGAATCTCGCGGCACAATTCGAGCCCGTCCTTGTCGGGCAGACCGATGTCTAGCAGAATCAGCGCGAACGGCTTGGTGCGCGCCAGCGCCAGCCCCTCGTCGGCCGTCTGCGCGCTGATGACCGTGAACCCTTCGCTCTGAAGGCTGAACTCAACCAGATCGCGCGTGTCGGCCGTGTCTTCAACGAAAAGTACCTGATGCGAGTTATCCACCATTCTCTCAACCCCTTTGGAAAGCAGAATTCAGGATTCAGGAGCCAGGAGTCAGAATAGAAGGAAAGCGGCCCGCGCCCTTTCATTCTGGATTCTGACTTCTGACTCCTGAATTCTGCATCTACATAATATACTTTTTCATTAACTCCGACCAACGCCCCTGCGCTTTCAGGATCAGCTCCGCGACTTCGCGCACCGCCCCGAACCCTCCAGGCAGTTGCGTGACGTAGTGCGCGACGGCGCGCGTCTCGGCAGCCGCATCACTGACGGCCACGGCCAGTTCCGACCGCTGCATGAGGGGAATGTCCGTCACGTCGTCGCCGATGAAGGCCACTTCGTTGTCGTCGGCCCCGGCCTCCGCCAGCAGCTCTTCAAAGTCCTTGACCTTGTCCCAGGTCCCCTGCCTGACGTAATGCATCCCAAGCTCGCGCGCGCGCCTCTCGACCAGACTGGAGGTGCGCCCGGAGATGATGCCGGAGCGCAGCCCCGCGCGGTGCAGGAGCACCAGCCCGTGGCCATCGCGCGTGTGAAAGCTCTTCTCCTCGTCGCCGTTTTCGAGGAGCGTGATGCGCCCGTCCGTCAACACGCCGTCGCAATCCATCAGGAGCAGCTTAATGCGCCCTGCCCTGCGCTCTATCTCTGCAAGCTCGTGCATTAGTGTCGTGCCCTACCGCACCTCGAAGAACTCGATTCCGCTTAGCTTCCAGCCGCCCCCGATACGCGTCAGAACCAGAACGGCTGTCCCGGCCGAATCGCGCCCCAGTTGCCTGGCACTTATTTGAACGTCCACCGCCATGCGGTTCGCGTCCAAGGGCTCCGTGCGGACCACGCGCGTCGCCCAGCTCTCGGGCTGCGTGCCGACTATCCCGGCGACGAAAGTGGACAGCTCGCCTGGCACAACGAGCGCGTCCAGCTCGGCCTTCCTCCCGCTCTTGATGGCCTGATCAAGTTGCGCGATAAAGGTTCGCGCCGATTCGTCTGGAGCAGGCGCGGCGTTCGTCGCCGCCTCGGCCTTAATCCGCCCCAGACGCGCTGCTAGAGTGGACGCATATTCGGCGTCAGCCCGCACCGCGTCTGTGTAACGGCGCGCAGCTTCGGCCGCCTGCCCTTTACGCAGACTGATCTCCGCCAGACCTATGTTGCCCCACGCCAGCGCGGTCGAGACAGGGAGCCGCTCATCCAACAGCGCGCGAAACTCCTTCTCCGCCTCGTCCGTCTTATTCTGGCCCAGGAGCGAGCGCGCGAGCAGGATGCGCGCCTCCTGCGAGCGTGGCGAAAGCGTCAGGACCTCGCGCGCGGCCGCTTCGGCCCCGGCGTAATCCTGTTTGACGAACCTGGCGGTCACTTCCGAGAGCGGGTCTTCCGCCTGAATCGTGCGCGGGGTGACGTCGTTCCCGTAATCTAGTTGAGGGTAGAGCTTATCGGGGTCAACCTCCACGCGCGTCAGGCGTGAAGTGGTGTTGAAAGTAGCCTCGCCGAAACCGCGCGCAGGGACCGTTGCCTGCGCATTGACACGCTCGCCTGTAGAGGTCGTCGCAACGACCGTCACGTTCGCGTCTATAGAGCCGGTGTTTCTGAGCGCGGACGCCCACTGATTGCCCTTCTGCTGTGGCAGCCCGACCATCAGGTCCATGTCCGTCGGCTGATCCAGCTCCTGCTCCAGCAGGCTCTTCAAAGTTTCGCCCCCGCGCGCCACCAGCGCCGCGCGAATTGAGGCGAGGCTCAACCCTTCGGCCTCCTTCGCGCCCGATTGCAGGGCTGCGCGCAGCTCGTTCATCAACACTTCACGCCCGAGGGCGCGCTCGATTAATCTCCAGACCATAGCCCCCTTGTTGCCAGCGGAGTTGTAGTAGGTCGGGTCGAGCGGCGTTGTTCTGATGAGCGGCCCGTCGCGCCTTGCGACCGTGGCGTAGGCCGCGCGCTCGCGCGCCCTTTCGGCGTCGGCCACCTCGCGCCCGAACTGTTTCTCAAAAAAGAGTGTTGCCAGGAATCGCGGCAGCCCTTCGCGCACCACGCCGCTGCCTTCGCCGCGCACGGGCGCAACTCCCCCGATCCACATCCGGGCCACCGCTTCGACAATCTGTAGCGCGGTCGCGGCGTCCATTTTCGGGCGGCGAAACGCCGAAGCGTCGAGCAGCACCGTGCCGCCTTCGTTAAAGCCCGCGCCGCGACGGACCGCGACCAGCTTGATGGGAACATCCGGCTGCGGGCCGAGCAGTCCGGCGAAGTAAGAGCGTGCGCTTGCAGCGAGCGCGATCAAATCGTCCGCCTGCTTACGCGCCTCCTCACCCGCCCCCTTCGGAAGGTACGCGCTAACGCCCCTGGCCTCGCCCGCGCCTTCGCTGACGTCCCAGCTTCCCGTCAGGAAAAACGGCTGCGCATTGAGCGGCAACTCGAAACTCGACCCGTTCGCCTTCCCCGCCGAGACCACCGTGTCGCCGCCGGCACCGTTAATTGTCAAACGAAGCGGGGCGACATCAGCCCCGCGCGGGGACGCGACGACATTGTGCGCCGGGTACCACAAAGAGAGCGGGAGGAACTGGCTGCCCGCGGGAGAGATAGCTGCGAGCCCTGAGTTTTCGCCGATGGGCAGCCTGTAATCAAGCGCGACGCTCAAGGTAGCGCCGGGCGCAACCGGCGTTGGCAGAGTCACCCTGACCAGTTGCAGGTCGTTGCGAATGTCGCCTGCGCGAAAAGTCGCCGTAGAGCCGCCGACGCTCGCCGCCTTGATCTCCGCTTTCGGGCTGAGGCGCAAGGTGAGAGTAGAGCCGGAGGCGCGGCCGACGTTGCGCACAGTTAATTGCGCGCGCGCCGTCAGGGCTCGCTCGGTCGCGGCGGGCGCGTTGGCCGTGATGTCGAAACTAGTGATCTGCCAGGCGGCGGTCGGCTCGTCCTGCGCACGCGCGTTGAGCGTTGCCGCCAGTAGGCAAAATGACAGGGCAAGAAAAGGGCGAAGTATTTTCATAGGTTAAGAAGATGATTGAACGAAAGAACTTGAGCGCCGTCAAATCAACGCGCCGCCCGCGCACTGCCGTGATTAACCAGCTCATGTACGTCACGCAGCATCTTGAGCAGCGCGCCCAGACGCTCCAGTGGGAGCATGTTCGGGCCGTCGGACGGCGCTACTTCGGGCCGGTCGTGAACTTCCATGAAGACCGCGTCAACGCCGCAGGCGACTCCGGCGCGGGCGAGCGGTTCGATGTACTGCGGGAGTCCGCCCGTTGCATTGCCGAGGCCCCCAGGAATCTGCAAAGAATGGGTCACGTCGAAGACAACGGGCGCGCCGAACTCGCGCATGATGGGGAAAGAGCGCATGTCCACCACCAGGTTGTTATAGCCGAAACTGACGCCGCGCTCCGTCAGCAGGAGCTTACGGCATCCTGCGGCGCGCGCCTTCTCGACAATGTTGCGCGCGTCCTGCGGGGCCAGGAACTGCCCCTTCTTGACGTTGACCGCGCGACCCGTGCGTGCGGCGGCCGTAATCAAATCTGTCTGACGCGACAGGAAGGCAGGGATTTGCAGGATGTCTGCGACTTCTGCCACAGCCTCGACCTGAGATAGCTCGTGAATGTCCGTGACGACGGGAACGCCGACCTCTTCTTTGACTTCCCTCAGCACTTCCAGCCCGGCCTGGAGTCCGTGGCCGCGAAAGCTTTTGACGGAGGAGCGATTGGCCTTGTCGAACGACGACTTGTAAACGAAATCCAGACCGGCCTCACGCGCCCTTTGCGAACACTCGCGCGCCATCATCAGCGCGTGCTCTTTGGACTCTATGACGCAGGGCCCGGCGATAATCGTCAGACGGCCATCGCCAAAAGTTACGTCGCCAACTTTGAAACTCTCTGTCTGCACTGTTGCTTCGTCTCGCTTAAAAAGGGTTAAAGATTCTCTTGGCCTTTTCCCAGGCCCGTTTGATCCTGGAAGGCCGCTTGGGCTGCTGGCCCCCGCGCGTATTCCGGCGCGGCTCCCTGGCGCTGCGCGTGGGCTGCTGCCCCGCTGCTTCGTCCGTCTTCTCCTCCGTCGCTTCCGCGGGCGACGCCCCCGGCTGTGCTTCCGTAGCCAGCGGCGCGGCGACGCTGCCGGACGTCTCAGCGATTGTTCCCGCGACCGGAGGCACGGCGGAAGACTTCCTCATCCAGATTGCGAAAACTCCGACGGCGACGACCAGCCCCACCGCCAGAATAATTATGGCGCGCGCCTTGCGGGGTCTATTTTTCAACTCCGTCTTCTTCTTGCCGAAGAAGATTCTCATGCGCGCGATGGCGGGCGGGCGGTAACGCTCAAGCTGAGAGGCCAGGTGCCCGTTCGCTTCGACGCCTGGCGAGGAAGAGTTACCGTTGCCCGTCGGCCTCGCGTCTTCTATGACGGTGCTGTGCGCTACCACGTCGGGCTGAGTCGCAGGAGCGGCGACGCTCGCGGCGGCGCGACTCTGGCGCAGGCGCTCGATGTCGATCACCAGGCGGCCCGAAGGCGTCTCGGTCCCGGCGCTGCGGAGCGTTTCCAGAGTCGGCGCGCTCAGCACGTCGGCGTGCTCTAGCCCCAGTCGCTCCGCCACCCCGTAAAGCTCCTGACGAAATGCTTCAGCGTCCGCGGGCCTCTGCTCGGGCGGTTTTTCGAGCGCGTGCAGAACCACCTCTTCAAGCGCGTTTGGAATCGTCGCGACGAATTCGCGCGGGCTGCGCGGCGCGACGGAAGAATGCTTCAGCGCGATGGCGAGCGGCGACGTGCCGTTAAAGGGCGTGGTGCCCGTCAGCATCTCGTAGAGGATGATGCCTAAGCTGTAGACGTCTGCGGCCGGGGTCAGAGTCGCCCCGTCGCACTGCTCCGGCGACATGTAGCGCGGCGTGCCGATCATCGCGCCGACTTGCGTCAGGGTCTGCGGGTCGTCGTCTTCGTCCAGGACGTCGGCCGCCAGCTTGGCGATGCCAAAATCCAGCACCTTGACGAAGGGCGGCGCGTCCTTGCGCTGGACTATGAAGATGTTCGCGGGTTTCAGGTCGCGGTGAATGATGCCCGCCTTGTGCGCCGCACCGACCGCCGCCGCGATTTGCAGCATGATGGAGACGGCGCGCGCGACATCGAGCGGAGCGTCGTGCCCCAGGACGTCGCGCAGGGTCCGCCCCTCCAGAAGCTCCATCACGATGTAGACGAGCCCTTCGGACGTGCGCCCGAAGTCGGTGACGGTGACGGCGTTCGAGTGTTGGAGCCGCCCGGCGGCGCGAGCCTCGCGACGAAAACGAGTTTGCGCGGCTTCGTCCTCGACGTAGCGCGGATTTAGCACCTTGACGGCGACCGGACGGTCAATCAAGAGGTGCGTGGCCCTGTAGACGGTCCCCATGCCGCCTGTGCCAATCCTCAAATCCAGGCGGTACTTCTTGTCCAGCACGGTCCCGATGAGCGGGTCAGTCGTCCCTCCGGGAATCGCCACGGTCGGGTCGGCTTGCAGGGGCGCGCCGTCGTCCGGGCAGACCTTCACCTCGTCGGCAAAGTCCTGACCGCATGTGGGACAGTGAAGCATAAATTCAACGTAAATAGTAAATGGTAAATGGTGAATAGACAAAGGCGCTCATCCATTCACCATTCACGATTTACCATTCACATGATGTCAGTCGTCCCCGGCGACACCCGCGCGCTCCTGTAGAACTGTTTCCGTCGTGTCGAGTTTTTCGACGGAAGTTTCATTCCGCATACGATTGTCGTAGGCGGCGCGGATGAACGAGGCGAAGAGAGGGTGAGCCTGTAAGGGTTTGGATTTGTACTCGGGGTGGAACTGGCAGCCCAGGAACCACGGGTGGACGTCGCGGGGCAATTCGGCAATCTCCACGAACTTTCCGTCGGGCGATTCGCCGCTGATGACGAGCCCTGCGCGCTGGAGCGTCTCGCGAAACTCCGGGTTGAACTCGTAACGATGACGGTGGCGCTCGGAAATCTCTTCGGCCCCGCCGTAAACCTCGCGCGCCAGCGACCCCTCGGCCAGGCGACAGGGCCAGGCACCCAAGCGCATCGTCCCGCCCAGCTCTTCGACGTCCACCAGGTCGCGCAGCTTGAAGATGACAGGGTAGGGCGTGTTGGCGTCGAACTCCGTGGAGTCCGCGTCCTTCAAACCGCAGACGTTACGCGCGTACTCTATGCAGGCCGTCTGCATCCCCAGGCAGATGCCGAAGTAGGGCGTCTGCGTCTTGCGCGCGTAGGCGATGGCCTTAATCATCCCGGCGACACCGCGCTTGCCGAAACCGCCTGGGACGAGGATGGCGTCAAAGTCGCGCAGACGATCCTCGTAATCGTCCTCCATTAACTCTTCCGACTCTATCCAGCGCACATCGACGCGCAAGTTGTTGGCGACGCCCCCGTGCGTCAGCGCCTCGCGCAGAGACTTGTAGGAATCTTCCAGCTCGACGTACTTGCCGACGATGCCGATGGAGGTCTCTCCAGCCAGGGGCTCCTTGATGGTGTTGACCAGCTCGCGCCACTCCGCTAACTCCGAATGCGGGGCGCGCTCGGTCAGGTGGAGCAGGGTGACGACAAGATCGTCCAGCTCCTGTTCATGAAAGGCGAGCGGCACCTCGTAAATGGTGCCGACGTCCATGGCCGTGATGACCGCCGACTCTTTGACATTGCAGAAGAGGGCGATTTTCGAGCGCAGGTCGCGCGAGAGCTGGCGGTCGGAGCGGCAGAGCAGAATGTCCGGCGCGATTCCTATCTGCATCAGGTCGCGCACGGAATGCTGCGTCGGCTTGGTCTTCAACTCGCCTGCGGCGGCGATGTAGGGGACGAGCGTGACGTGAACGTAAATCGCGTTTTCTCTGCCCTCCTCGTTGCCCATCTGGCGGATGGCTTCCAGAAAGGGCAGGGACTCTATGTCGCCGACGGTGCCGCCGATTTCGACTATCACGACGTCAGGCTTATCTTTTTCAGCGACAGCGCGGACGGCCGCCTTGATTTCGTTCGTGATGTGCGGGATGACCTGAATGGTCTTCCCCAAATAATCGCCGCGCCGCTCCTTTTCGATGACGGAGAGGTAGATGCGCCCGGTCGTCCAGTTATTCGCCTGCGAGAGATGCGCGTGCGTGAAGCGCTCGTAATGGCCCAGGTCAAGGTCCGTCTCCGCGCCGTCATCCGTGACGAAGACCTCGCCGTGCTGGAAGGGCGACATCGTGCCTGGGTCTACGTTGATGTACGGGTCGAGTTTGATGAGGGCCACGCGCAGCCCGCGCGCTTCGAGCAGGCAGCCGATGGACGAGGCGGCCAGCCCCTTGCCAAGACTCGAAACCACGCCGCCCGTCACAAAGATGTACTTAGGCATCTCTTTCCTCTCCGGTGGATGTGTTTAATTTTTCGTCGGCGGGAGTCGTATCGTTCCCGTCGCCGGATTCCTGCTCGCCGTCCAGATAGCCCTGGCGAAAATCTTCCTGCACCTCAGCGGCCTTGCCCGCCCCAGGGTCAAGATGTTTCTGTAGCCCCAGGACGGCCGCCCCCAGCATTCCGCGGTTCTCTTGCGCGCGCTTCTCAAACTCCTCGACGGAGAGCGGCTTCGTGGGCCTGGTCAAAAGATAGAGCCCGCCGAAGACCAGCAGAAGGATAAAAGCCAACCCGATAAAATCCCTCATCTTATTCGCGCCTCCAAGAGCTTACGCACGCGCTCAAGGTCCTGCTCCGTATCAACGCCTACGGAAGGCTCTGCGGCTTCGACCACTTTGATGGTCACGCCGCGCTCAAGCGCGCGCAGTTGCTCAAGCGATTCCGTGCGTTCGAGCGCGGTTTGCGGCCAGCGCGTGTATTCTAACAAAAAGCTTCGGCGGTAAACATAAAGTCCTGTGTGCTTGCGGAAGGAGCCGAGGAGCGCTGGCTCCAGCTCCAACGCGGCCGGAAGCGTGCCGTAGCTACGCACGGCCTCGCGCGGGAAAGGGATGGGCGAGCGCGAAAAATAGAGCGCACGCCCGGCCTCGTCCACCAACACCTTGACGACGTCCGCGCTCAGGACGTCCGCAGCCTCCGTAATCTCTTCGGAGGTCGTGACGATGTCCGCCCGCTCGTCTTTCAACAACTCTTGGACCGCGCGCTCGATGGTTTCGGGCGAGATGAGGGGCTCGTCGCCTTGCAGGTTGACGATGATGTCCGCGTCTTCGAGCCTGCCTGCGACTTCGGCAATCCGGTCGCTGCCGCTCGCGTGATCCGTGCGCGTCAACATGGCCTCGAAGCCCGCGGAGGAGACGGCCTCCATGATGCGCTCGTCGTCCGTGGCGACAATCGCGCGGGCGACGCTCGGCGCGGCCAGGGCGCGCTCCAGGACGTGCACGATCATGGGACGTCCGGCGATTTCGAGCAGAGGTTTGCCCGGCAATCTTGTCGAAGCGTATCTGGCTGGGATGACGGCGATGACCGAGGGTTGAGAGGATGAAGCCGTGTGATTCACGGGACAACAAGATAGCGCGCCGCGACGAATAAAGTCAAAGAAAAAGTAGGTGTTGGTTCAATTCGAGGCAGATTCAAACAGGGGTGGACAGGATAGACAGGATGAAGAAATATTTGAGATTCCAAATTTGAAATTTCAAATCTTTAGATTTCAAATCTGAGGTGCTCAATTCTTATCCTGTCTATCCTGTCCATCCCTGTTAATTATTTCCCATGAACCGGAAAGTGTTATAGGACCCAGTTAAGCTTTCATCTACACTGCCATCTTCTGCGCTTTCGTCCGAATGAAGGCGTAGTTGAGGGCGGGCAGCGAATTAAATCCGGCGGCCTTCGTGCAGAACTCCTTCGCTTTGGCATTGTCGCCTTTGCCCTGGTAAGCCTGGCACAGGCGGAAAAGGTTCTGCGGATTCTGCTGGCCCGTCTGCTGCAACTCCGCTATGGCCTTGTCGTAATCCTTCTCGGCCAGGGCGATCATGCCCAGCAGTTGATGAGACTGCCGCACCTGCGCCGGATTCTTCGAGGCCTCCGCGCCCTTGCGAAACTCTTCCGCCTCGGTTTTGGCCGTCGCGAAATCCTTCTTACCCAATGCGACCGCAGCCAGGTTGTAGTGATGGAAGCGCTTCGTATTTTCCTTGATCTCCTGCGAAAGGCCGGAGCCCTCTGTCATCTTCAGCAGGCGATCGAACTGCTCTTTGGCCTCGTCGTATTTCCCCATCTCCATCAGGATGAGTCCTTTGGTTTGGAGGTCGCCGGTCATCGCCGCAACGTCGTTAATCTTCTCGCCGAGGGCGTACTGCTTGTCTACGTCCTCAAGCGCCTTGTCGAACTTTCCGCTGTCCACGTCAACGACCGTCTGGCCGAAGAGCGCCGTCCTGCGCTCGCCGTCGCTACGCGCCTTGTCTGTCATCTTCTGCAACTCGGCAGTAGCCTCGTCCGCCTTGCCCTGGTAGAGCAGGGCCGCGGCAATCGCGAAGTGCGAATTGACGAAGTTGGGATTGATGGAGAGCGCCTTGCGATACTGGGCTATGGAGTCGTCGAACCTGCCCATCTTGAGCAGCAGCTCGCCGTAGGAATCATACGGGTTCGGGTCGTTGGGAATCAGCTCGATATATTTCTTGAAGGCCTGCTCGGAGTTTGCGTAATCGACGTTCTGCCGATAGGCGTAGCCGAGGATGTTGAAGGCAGTGGAGTATTTCGGGTTTAGTTCGGTCGCCTTTTTGTAATGCTCTATGGCCTGCGGGTAGTCCTGCTGGCCGAAGTAGTAGCCGCCGACGGCGAACTGCGCCCGCTCGTCGTTAGGGAAAGCGGCGATGAGCTTGTCCAGGTACTCCTTCTGCTTCGTGACGTCGCCGTTCGCGCCGGCCTCTGTCGCGAGGATGAGGAGACGCTCTCCCTCGGAAGCCTTGTCCTTGAGGCTCACGGCCTTCTTCAGGTGGTCAAAGAATTCCTTGGCGGTCGGGGAGGAATTGGCACGGGCCAGCTCCGCGGACGCGAAATTCGGGTCGAGCGAAATTGCCTTGTCGAAATGCTGTATGGAGTCCTGCACCAGGAGCCTTTCGGCCAGGTCGCGCCCTTCCAGAAACTCCTTCTTCGCGTCCTCCGACGCAGAGGTGACTGGAAGCTTACCGGCGGCGGTCGGCGAAGCGGCGGAGGAAGTCTCGGACGTCGTGGACT
>DATEMM010000541.1:0-11444 GCA_035275605.1 Pyrinomonadaceae bacterium | reverse complement strand
AGCGCGCGCTCGACCAGACACTCGCCCGTGCCCTCGACCCGCCAGAACATCTCGCAGCAACGCCGCCCGACTAGACTCTCCGCTCCGCTCGTTTCCATCAGTGCGCCAGCGGTGTTGACCCGGCTCAAGATTCTCTCCGCGTCGAAGAGATAAAAGGCGTCGGGCAGGGCGCTGAACGCCGCGCAGAGGACTTCCGCTGAGTCCTCCTGCGCGGGCGGCAAAGAAGCGCCGTTCAAATCTGCTGTGAAAAGGTTTGTCTCTTCCATTTTTACTGGCCAATGAGAAGCGAACTGAGGCGGGCGCGAGAAGGACAGCCGTCGCGCGGGGCGAAAATATCTTAGCAGAAACACGCGCGGGTGTGGAAAATTTTCCAGGCGGGAAAGGAGGAGGCGTCCGAGGCGGGGCCAGCCGCTCGATAAAGAAAGGGTGCGCCCCTGTCATCAGAGGCGCACCCTTTTAGTCTTGCCGTTCTAGTTTCCGTTAGAACCGGAATTAGAACTGGAAGCGGAGGGCAAACTGTATCTGCCGCTCGCGGAAGATGGAGTTGCCCGTTCCGCTGGCAACACCGAAGTTCGGCCCGTTCGGCGTAAAGCTGAGGTTCGAGCCGGAGAAGGTGTAGAGAGTGGTGTTCACGCTCGTCACCTGATAACGGTTGAAGAGGTTGAACGCTTCAGCCAGGAACTCAAGGTTCGCTGTCTCAGTGAAGCGGAAGCGACGCGAAACGCGCAGGTCAACGTTGACGATCTTCGGCTGACGGAAAGCGTTGCGCTCGAAGAGAATGGGTATACGTCCGAGAGCGCCGGAGCCGGTGATACCGCCGCTGATGGCGCTCGGGCCGTTGCCGCTGATGTTCGCCGAATAGGCAACACCCGACTGGGCCGTGACGATGGGCGCGATGGTAAAGCCGCCGAAGATCGCCCGACCGACCTTGCTATCCTTCAACCCGAAGGGCACGCCCGGCGTCCAGACGGCGCTCGCCACGAAGCGGTGCGGAATGTCCAGGTTAGACCTTCCCGTTTCGAGACTCAGGTCGAATGGATTGAGCGGGCCGTTGGTGAAGGTAAAGGTTGCGGAGTTCTGACCCGTGTCCGTTGTTCTGGAGCGGGTGTAGTTGATTTGGAACTGAAGTCCATTGGAGAAACGGCGGTTGGCCTGCAACACCAGCGCGGTGTACTCAGACTTGATTTCGCTGGTGATTTCCGTAATCGCAAAGAACCTCGTGTCCGGTCTCGTCCCCGTAAAGAAGGGAACCGTGATGCTCTGGCCGTCGAGCGGGCCTCCGTTGATGAAGTTGAAGGTTCTGGTGACAGGAGCGGGCAGGTTGCGATCCGTAAAGGTCGGCAGTCTGCGGCCCAAACTCACCAGGAACGAAGCGGAGACGACGGTGTTGGGAAGAATCTCTCTCTCCAGAACGACGTCCGCCTGATGAATCTGCGGGTTGGCCATCCTCGGCGAGAAGACCACGATGCTCGGCGCACCGACGGTCGCATTCGGAACGCTGCTAAAGACGTTCGGGAAGATGGGCGCGCCAGCCGCGGTCGCAGCGAACGAGAAGGTGCGCTGTGACTCAGTGGTTCCCGTGTTGCTGATGGCGTTGATGATGGTCGAATTGATGATTCGTCCGTAGTAGATGCCGTAGCCGCCGCGGACTGACGTTTTGCCATTGCCCGTGATGTCATAGGCGAAACCAAAACGCGGCCCAAAGTTGTTCTTGTCAGAGGGCAGGCTGCGCGTCTGCTCCGGTCCGGTAAATTGGCCCGCCAGGTTCGACAGCCCGTTCGGAATCTGCGGGCTGGGCAGTTGCTCGTATTCGTAGCGCATGCCGAGATTGACGGTCAGCTTCGGCGAGACACGAATATCATCCTGGATGAAGAAGTTGTAGTCGGTCGTCTTGATCGCAAATGCGGTCGGACCAAAGGCTTGCTGGAAGTTGCTGGTGTAGCACTGTCCGGCTCTCAGCGCGGCTCTCGCGCCCGTATTGCCGAAGCACTGGACGTTGGCCGTGCGCAGGTCATTGGTCCCGACGCGATTGAGATAATCGACGATGAAGTCGCCCAGGTTGCTGTAGTTGTAGCTCCCGCCTTCGAGCCTCAGGTTGTCAAGCAGGTCGTTGACGCGGTTGATGTCGCCGCCGAACTTCAGGGTGTGCTGGCCGCGCGAAACCGTCATCGTGTCTGCGTACTGCCAGCGCTTCTCGTCCGGGTTGGAATAGCGCTCAAGGAAGTCCTGTTTGCCGAAGGTAAAGCCGTTGACGCCGATCTGGGGCGGACGCCCGCCAAGGCCGGTCGCCAGAATGGCTTCTCCCGCCGAAGGCGCGGTGCTGAAGGCGAAGAGGTTGTCGCGCCCGTACTGGAAGCGAGCCTCGTTCAGGACGGTCGGCGTGATGGTCGAGGTCAGGCGAAGATTGAAGCTGTCCGTCTCCACGAAGTCGTCGCCGAAGGTGGCGATGCCCTTGGTCGTGGTCGGCTGCGTCTCGATTCCCGAAGGCGACTGCGAGCGCATACGGTTGTAGGAGCCGGTCAGGGTGTTGCTGTTGTTAATCACCCAGTCAATCTTGGGGAAGAAGATGCGCTGATCCTGCGAGCGCGGCACGGGGCCGGTCAAACCCGCCAGGAAGGAGAGCGCCGAATCAATGCGCGCGTCCGTAATCAGGACTGAGCGCGCCTTGAGCGTGTTCCTGTCAGCAGTGCTCAGATTAAGGAAAGTGGCCGAGGGGAAGACCGCCGCGCCTGGGAAGTTCCTGCGCTGCTCGTCATAGGTGAAGAAGAAAAAGAGATTGTCCTTGACGATTGGCCCGCCGATGGTTCCACCGAACTGCTTGCGAACGTCTTCCGGTTTGAAAGCTTCGCGAACGCCGACGCCGTTGACCAGCACCGTGCGCAGGGTCGTCGGGTTGGTCGCGCCCAGCTTGTTGTCGCGCAGATAATAGAAGGCGCTGCCGTGAAACTCGTTGGTCCCGCTCTGGGTGACGGTGTTGACGACGCCGCCCGCGGCGCGCCCGTACTCGGCAGAGTAGTTCGAGGTGTTGACCTGGAACTCGCGGATGGAAGCCTGGCTGACGACGTAGCTGATGCGCGTGCGCCCGCGCTCTTCCGAGTAGAAGGCGTTGTTGTTGTCGCCGCCGTCCACAGTGTTGTTGTTGAGCAGGCCCGAGATGCCGCGGAAGCTGAGCAGACCGAAGTTGCCATCGGGCACCACGCCCGGCGTCAGCAGCACGAAGTTAGAGGCGCGACGACCGTTGATGGGCAGCTCGTTGATCGAGGTCTGGTTGACGTTGGTGGAAAAGTCCTGCTGCGACGTGTTGATGACAGGCGCTTCGGACCTCACTTCGACGTTGGCCGTCTGAGCGCCGACCGTGAGCACGGACTCGACATCAGTGACGCGGCCGACTTCGACGACGACTTTGTCCTGCGTGAAAGTGCCGAAGCCGGAGGCATTGATGCTCACCGTGTAATTGCCTGGCTGGAGGTTGACGACGCGGGCGCGCCCTTCGCTGTCGGTCGTACTAACGTCTTCTTTATTCGTTTCGACGTTGCGGACCGTGACGGTCGCGTTCGGCACGACAGCGCCCTGCGGGTCCGTCACCGTAGCGCCGATAGCGCCGGTCGTCGTGGACTGGGCGAAGGCCACGGCGCTCAACGCAAAGACGAGGAGCGTGGCCAGAGAGAGCCGGAAGAATTTTTGCATGCTGGGGAACTCCTTCAGAGCAAACTGATCTGTGTTGATATTGTTATTCCGCGCGCTAGCAGAAAGTGCGCAGACGAGTTACCTGGATTCCGAGAAACGTTTTTAGAACTGCTTGGTCTCAAGAGGCGTGGAATACCGATCAAGCGACACCTTGTGTAAGTAGCACCTTCTATCATGCCAGGGGCAATTTACGCAAGCTCGACGGGAGAATAAACGGCTTGTCAAATCCGGCCAGCCTACCAATAGTTTCAAGTCTGTTCAGAGCAGAACGAACACATCCCGCAGAACTCGTTCGTCACGGCAAAAGCTATGCCGGGAGGGGTCAGGAAACAGCCCCTTAACATAAGAACATGATTTGGCTGGGATTACCCCCGAACAGCTATTTGAGGGAAGGAGAAGCCTGCTCAAAATTTTGGATTTTTCTATGAGAAACGGGAAAAACCCTTCCCTTACAAGCGGGGCGAAGTCTTAGAGACCGCCATCTCTCTAGACTCCGCCCCGGCTCATGCCCCCCTTGGACGGACCTAGCCTTAAACCCGTTCCACGATCATGGCGATTCCCTGCCCGCCGCCGATGCAGGCGGTCGCCAGCCCGTAGCGCCCGCCGCGCCGCCGCAACTCATTGAGCACGGTCAGGACCAGACGCGTGCCCGACGCGCCGAGCGGGTGGCCGAGCGCGATGGCCCCGCCGTTGACGTTAGTACGAGAGCGGTCTAATCCGAGTTCCTTCTCGACGGCCAGGTACTGCGCCGCGAAGGCTTCGTTGACTTCGACCAGATCAATCTCTTCGAGTTTCAACCCGGCCTTCTCCATCGCCTTGCGCGTCGCCGGCACAGGGCCGATGCCCATGATCTCCGGCTCGACCCCGGCGTATGCCCAACTGACTATGCGGCCCAGCGGTTTGATGTCGCGCGCCTTGACGAAATCCTCGCCCGCGATGACGAGCGCCGCCGCGCCGTCAACGATGCCGGAGGCGTTGCCCGCCGTGACGAAGCCGTCTTTGCTGAAAGCGGGGCGGAGTTTCGCCAGGACTTCGAGCGTCGTCTCTGGGCGCGGGTGATCGTCCACGCTGAAGAGCTCCGTCCCCTTACGGGTCTTGAGCTCGACCGGCACGATCTCTTCGGCGAAGATTCCCGCATCGAGAGCGCGCTTGGCCTCCTGCTGTGAGCGCAGCGCGTACTTGTCCTGCTCCTCGCGCGAGATTTCATGACGGCGCGCGAGGTTCTCGGCCGTCCCAGCCATCGGCACGTTGCAGTATGTGTCCAGGAGCGCGACCATCAAACTGTCTTCAAGCTTGCCCTGCCCGAGCGCAAAGCCCGAGCGAGCGCCGCGTATGACGTGCGGAGCCTGCGACATGGATTCCATGCCGCCGACGAGGGCGGTCTGCGCCTCGCCCAATTGAATCATCTGCGCGCCCGAGATGATTGATTGAATGCCGCTGCCGCAAAGACGATTGACGGTCAGGGCTGGGCGGTCGAAGGGGACGCCCGCCTTCAAGGCCACGTGGCGCGCGCCGTAGATGGCGTCGCCCGAAGTTTGGAGGGCGTTTCCGATGACCGTGTGGTCAATCTCGTCGGCCGCGACGCCGGTCTCTTCCAGAGCGCCGCGCGCGGCAATCGCGCCGAGATCAATTGCAGAAATATCCTTTAGCGCGCCGACGTACTCGCCCATCGGCGTGCGCTTTCCGCCGAGAATAAAGACATCACGAGACATTATTTTTGTTCGACCTTTCCATAGTAGAAATACCGGCAATGTTTGAAACAGAAAAGATTAACAGAGCGGAAGTGGCGCGTCAATTTAGGGGCTAAAGAATGGTCATTTCTTGAAGCGGTTCCGTGCGTGGTAGCGGTGGAGCAGTTCTTCCAGAAAGCCTTCGTAAGTGAAGGTCGCGAGATCGTAGCCTGGCCTCAGCTTGTAGAGTATAGGCGTCGCCACGCGCCAGGCCATCCACATGCGCGTGTTGTCAGGTAAATCGTAACGGCGGCGCAGGAACGCTTCGACCACTTCGATTTCCGGCTCGGTGACGGAGCCTATGTCGGCCGTGAACTGGACGGGCTTGAAGGAGCGGCGCAGCGCCGAGTCCGAAACGGGCGAGCCGAAGACCTGGTCGAAAGTCGGTGCTTCCGCTTCGCGCTCGCGCACGACGACTGTGCCGGCCACCAGGTCGCCGACTCTCTGGTCGCGCGTGCTGGCGAAGACCGAGATGAGGCCGATGGAGTAGAAGGGAAACGGCATGATGTCGAAGATGCGCAGCAGATTCCGCACGGCCGCTTCCCAGAAAGTGATGGGGCGGCCGTCCTCGCGTATGACGCGCAGCTTCAGCCAGCGCTTGCCGGGCGTCTGCCCGTTCCACAGCCACTCGAAGAGGACGAAGTAGCTAGTCCAGATGATGAAGCCGAAGATGATGAGAAGGGCGAGCGCCCACTTCGATGCGCCGGCCATGCCGCCCAGGTTGAACATGTTGCCCATGAGCGTCAGGATGAAGTAGAGCAGGGCGATGGCCGCGGACTGCAACGCGTGGTCGAAGGCGCAGGCCAGGAAGCGGTTGCCGATCGAGGCCAGGCCAAAATGCAGCGGCACGCGCTCCGGCGTCTCGATGATTAAAGTCTCTTCGTTGGCAATGGCGGCAGACATTTGAATATTAAGTTAACTACACCACTGAATATTAAGTTAACTACACCACTTCCAATTCTAAGAATCGTCGCTTGCCTACTTGGATAAGTAGCTTCCTGCCGTGAAGCAAGTCAACTTCGTAATCTACGCGGGCGCATTTCTCTCCATCTAAGCGCACTCCCCCTTGCTCAATCAATCTGCGCGCCTCGGCCATCGAAGGGACAAGGTTGTACTCAACCAGCAGTCGGGGCAGCTTCCACTTCCCCTCTTTAATCTCGCGCGCTTCAACCTCTGTCGGCGCTTCCTTGTTCTTGAAGATGCGATTGAACTCCTCCTCGGCGTTTCCGGCGGCGGCCGCCGAGTGAAAGTCCGTGATGATGCGCTTCGCCAAATCCACCTTGATGTCGCGCGGGTTGCGCTCGCCTGCCTCGGCCTGCTCTCGAAGAGCTTTAATCTCTTCCACTCTAAGGTCCGTCGAGAGCTCATAGTAGCGCCACATCAATTCATCGGAGATGGACATGATCTTGCCGAACATCTCCTGGGGCGTCTCGTTAATCCCTATGTAGTTGCCGAGCGATTTAGACATCTTCTGCACGCCGTCCGTGCCTTCCAGAAGGGGCATGATGATGCAGACCTGCGCCTCCTGCTCGTACTCGCGTTGCAGGTTTCTACCCATCAGCAGGTTGAACTTCTGATCCGTGCCGCCCAGCTCCACGTCCGCGCCGAGCGCGACCGAGTCGTAGGCCTGTACGAGCGGGTACATCAATTCGTGCAGAGCGATGGGACGCTCCTCTGCCAGACGCTTCTGGAAATCGTCGCGCTCTAAGATTTGCTTGACCGTCACGTGCGAAGCCAGGCGGATGAACCCGTCCGAGCCGAGTTTGTTCATCCAGCGCGAGTTGAAATCAATGTCGGTCTTTTCGGGGTCGAGCAGCTTGTAAATTTGCGTCTTGTAGGTTTCGGCGTTGGCGGCAATCTCTTCGCGCGTCAGTTGCGGGCGCGTGGCGCTCTTTCCAGAGGGGTCGCCGATCAGGCCCGTGAAATCGCCTATCAGGAAGATGACCTCGTGGCCCAGTTCCTGAAACGCGCGGAGTTTGCGAATCACGACGGCGTGGCCCAGATGTATGTCGGGCGCGGTCGGGTCCGCGCCGAGCTTGATGCGCAGGGGCCTGCCTGTGCGCGCGCTCTTTTCCAGCTTCGCGCGCAAGTCCTCCTCGCGGATGATCTCGACCGTCCCCTTACGCAGAAAGGCTAGTTGTTCGTCAATAGTCATAAGCTCATCGTAAATCGGAAACTCGTAAATGGTAAATCGTGAATCGAAAATGGACGAACTGCTTTTATCTCTTCACGATTTTCGATTTACGAACTAAAGAGTAGCGCATCTTGTGACGGCTGCGCTATCTTCGCAGCAGATTTTAAGGAGCGCGCGGCGAGTAAACGAATCGGATGAAGAAGTAGAGAAGATTCCAGATGAGCACTACGCGAGAAGCAGATCAATCATCAGGTGAGGGCGCGAACGCTCTGGAAAATACGCGGCTCTCTTTTGTCGGCTGCGGCGTCATGGCCGAAGCCATCATCGCCGGGCTGCTCAGGCAAAGGCTCGTCCGGCCCGAACAGGTCACGGGCAGCCACCCACGCGCCGCGCGTCGCGAAGAGCTTCAGGCCAGATACGGCATACGCCTCTTCGAGAGTAACCGCGAGGCCGCGACCTACCGTCCGGCACAGGAAGGCGAGACGAAGAGCACGCCTTCCGGCTCAATCATCATTCTCGCCGTCAAGCCGCAAAGGCTCCCTCTGGTGCTGAACGAATTGAAGGGTGCGGTCGAGCAAGACCAGCTCGTCCTCTCTGTCGTCGCGGGCGCGCGGCTTGAGACGATTGCCGCGGAGCTTCTTCACCCGGCGATTGTCCGCACGATGCCGAACACGCCCGCGCAGATTGGCCAGGGGATGACCGCCTGGACCGCGACCCCGGAAGTCTCGGACGCGCAGCGTGCACAGGTGCGCGCCATGCTCGCGGCCCTCGGACGAGAGATTTACGTCGAGACGGAACGGATGATCGACATGGCGACGGCTCTTTCAGCCACGGGTCCGACCTACATCTTTCTGGTCATGGAGGCTCTGGTGGACGCCGGCGTTCACATGGGTTTCTCGCGCCACGTCGCGCAGGAATTGGTGCTGCAAACCATGCTCGGCTCGGTCCTCTTCGCGCAGGAGTCGCACAAGCACCCGGCGGAGCTCAGGAACATGGTCACTTCTCCCGGCGGCACCTCAGCCGAGGCCATCTACCAGATGGAGAAGGGGTCGCTTCGCACCGTGCTCTCGAAGGCGGTCTACGCCGCGTTCAATCGCGCCGTCGCCCTCGGCGGTAAAAAGAAGGGTGAATAAAGCAGGCTTACCTGGACACTTTCACACCACAGCGAAAACTCTGAAATCAAATTGAAACAGGCAGGGTCTTATCATCTACCTCTCAAGGTTTTTTAGAGAATTTCAGGGAGGGCAAGGGTATGAATAGACGGTTGGAAGGCAAAGTCGCCATCATCACGGGCGCGGGGACAGGGATAGGCGAGGCCATCGCGCACAAGTTTGCCAGGGAAGGCGCGCAGGTCGTCGTCAACGGGTTGCCGGGGGACCCGGTCGAAGACGTGGCCGCGAACATACGCCAGCAGGGGGGCGAAGCCATCGCCTTCGCCGGTGACGTGGCGGAAGAGGAGCAGGCGCTCGCCTGCGTGCAGACGGCCGTGGAGAAGTTCGGGCGGCTCGATATCCTGGTCAACAACGCGGGGGTCTTTCTGACGATGATGGAGACGCAGGATTTTCCGGTCGCGGAGTTTGATGAGACGATTCGGATGAACATCCGCTCGGCGTTTCTGATGACGAAGTACGCCCTGCCGCACCTACAGGAGACGCGCGGCAACATCGTCTCCGCAGGGTCCGAGGCGGGCTTCAACGGGTTGATGCAGAACACTCCTTACGGCGGCACCAAAGCCTGGATGCACTCTTTCATGATGGGCGTGGCGGTCGAGCAGGGCAAGTACGGCGTGCGCGCCAACTGCGTCTGCCCAGGGCCGATTGACACGGCCTGGACGCACAAAGAGACCGGGCCGATGGACAAGAAGACCGAGACAATGACGGTCGAGTCCACCATCCTCGGCCGGCGCGGCACGCCCGAAGAGGTGGCCAACGTCTACGCCTTCATAGCCTCGGACGAGGCCAGCTACGTGACGGGCGCGCTCTGGCTCGTGGACGGCGGGATCACCCCGGCCAAGGCAATCGTCGGCGCGGAGGCGTCCAAGGAAGTGCGCGAGCAGCCCGCCGGAGAGTTGCCGCTGGAGCATTCACACGACGGGATGAAAGGCAAGACGGTCGGCTCAGGCGGCGACTGAGCGACAGGGAATAGTCACAGAGACACAGAGGCACAGAGAAAACTTAGGAGATTCAGATTTCAAATCCCAGATTTCAAATCTCAAATCTCAAATCTGAAATTATTGAGTTGAACTTTTCTTCTCCGGGTCTCCGTGCCTCTGTGGCTAATTCTTAGACACTCTCTTTGAGAGGCTATTCTTTCCTGACGACGCGCCGCCCCTTGATTTCGTAGCAGCCATTGACGAGGAGCGAGACGGCCTCACAGTAAAGCTTGTGCTCTTCTACGAGGATGCGCGCGGCGAGAGTGTCCGGCGTGTCGTCGTCCGCGATTGGCACAACGGTTTGTGCGACGATGGGGCCGCCGTCGAGCGTCTCGTCAACGAAGTGGACGGTGCAGCCCGTCCACTTGACGCCGTGCTCGATGGCTTGCTGCTGCGGGTTGAGCCCTGGGAACGAGGGGAGCAGGCTCGGGTGAATGTTGAGGATGCGGTGGCGGAAAGCTTCTATGAATTCGGCCGAGAGCAGGCGCATGTAGCCGGCCAGACAGACCAGCTCAACTTTATGCTCCCGTAGTGCCGCGATTATTTCCCGGTCGTGCTCGACTCTGGCGCGTCCCTGACGCTCAATTGCGAGCGTCGTCAATCCTCGCTCCGCTGCTCGTTGAAGACCCTGAGCATCCGCATGGTCGCTAATCACGACCGCTATTTGAGCGCCGGGAATGCGGCCTTCATCGATAGCATCCGCCAGCGCCAGCATGTTCGAGCCGCGCCCCGAAATCAGAATGCCGAGCCTCATAAATTCAGTCGAAGGTGACTTCGCGGTTTCCTTCCGCGACGCGCCCGATTTCGTAGACGGCTTCGCCCAGCCCCTCCAGGTGAGCCTTGATCGAGTCCCTGTCCTGCAATGAGGCGACGATGACCATCCCGACGCCCATGTTGAAAGTGCGGTACATCTCGTCTTCGGGAACCTGCCCAATCTCCTGCATCAGTTTGAAGACGGGGAGCACGGGCCACGTCCCGCGCTTGATGTGAACGCCGGTCCCCTCTGGCAGGATGCGCGGGATGTTCTCCGTCAGCCCGCCGCCCGTGATGTGCGCAAGCCCCTTGATGAGGTTCGCATCGAGCAGCCCTTCGAGCGGCCGCAGGTAGCTCAGGTGCGGCTGCAAGAGAGCCTCGCCGATTGACTGGCCCAGTTCCGGCAGGCGCGTTCCGACTTCGTGCCCCGCGACCTCGAAGAAGAGTTTGCGAGCGAGCGAATAGCCGTTGGTGTGTAATCCTATGCTCGGCAGCGCGAGCAGCACATCGCCCGGTGCGATAAGTCGGCCGTCAATCACATTTTCGCGGTCCACGACGCCGACGATGAAGCCCGCGACGTCGTACTCGCCCTCGCTGTAAAAGCCAGGCATCTCGGCGGTCTCGCCGCCCAGGAGCGCGCATCCGTTCTCGCGGCAACCCGTGCTGATGCCCTCGACGATTGCGGCCACGACGTCCGGCGCGAGCACGCCCGTCGCGATGTAGTCCAGAAAGAAGAGAGGCCGCGCACCCTGAACCAGAATGTCGTTGACGCAATGGTTGACCAGGTCGCGCCCGATGGTGTTGTGCGTGCCGGTAATGAAAGCCACCTTGAGCTTTGTGCCGACGCCGTCGGCGGAGGCGACCAGCACGGGCTGCTTCAAGGCGGGAAAAGCGCCGTCGAACATTCCGCCGAAGCTCCCGATCTCGGAGAGCGTCCGCGCATTGAAGGTCGAGCGCGCCAGCTCCCTGATCTTCGCCGTCGCCACGT
>DATEMM010000540.1:0-2225 GCA_035275605.1 Pyrinomonadaceae bacterium | reverse complement strand
AGCGCATCCGCCGCGCTTCGAGGACCTGTCGCTGCCCGATCAGCTCCGCAGCATCGCCGAAATCAAGAACGGCATCGTGCTCGTGACTGGCCCAACGGGCTCCGGCAAGAGCTCCACGCTCGCCGCCATCATCGACCTGATTAACGAGACGAAGTATTACCACGTCGTGACCATAGAGGACCCTATAGAGTTCCTGCACGTGCATAAGAACTCGACGATTCACCAGCGCGAGCTTTACTCGGATACGTCGGATTTCGCGCGGGCACTGCGCGCCGCCCTGCGCCAGGCCCCGAAGGTCATCCTCGTCGGCGAGATGCGTGACCGCGAAACCATCGAGGTCGCGCTCGAAGCCGCCGAGACGGGCCACCTCGTGCTCTCCACCTTGCACACGATTGACGCCTCCAAGACCGTAGACCGCATCATCGGCGTCTTTCCGAAAAACGAGGAGCACGTCATCCGCAACCGCATCGCGCAGGCCTTCCGTTACATCATCTCGCAGCGCCTGCTCCCGCGTGCGGACGGTCGCGGGCGCGTCGCCGCCATCGAAATCCTCAAAGCCACGTCGCGCACGAAGGAGTACATCGAGAAGGGCGAGACCGAGGGCAAGTCCCTGATAGACGCCATGGAGCAGGGCGACCAGGAAGGGATGCAGACCTTTGACGGCGTGCTGGAACGGATGATTCGCGAGGGCGTGGTGACGAAGGATGACGCGCTCCCCTACGCCACCAATCAGAACAATCTGCTGCTGCGCCTGGCGGACTGGGGCGGTGAGACGACTCCTCCTGCGCCCGCCGAGGCCGCCCCGGCGCCAACCGACCCGATGCTTGACATGATCGAGCGCTAGGGCACCAGGATTGACGAAAGGCTGGCGGGCATTAATGGCACAATCCAGATTAGAGATTTTCGCCGCGATGGCGAAAGAGCAGCCGGACGACGCGATGATCTGGTACGGGCTCGCCAGCGAGTACCTGAAAGCGGAAAGGTGGACGGAGGCGGCGGACGCGCTCCGCAACGTGCTGCGGATTAATCCTGACTACACGGCGGCCTACCAGATGCTAGGCACGGCCCTGATGAACGAGGGGCGTAGGGAAGAGGCCCGCAGTGTTTGGACCAAGGGCATAGAGGTCGCCGCCCGCACGGGTGCATGGAAGGCCGGGCAGCACATGGAAGGGTTGCTGGCGAGCGCCACTGCTGCCGCGCCCGATTCCAGGTTTTGCGAGTAACTGAAGATGCAGTTGATGGGCGAAAGCGAAAAGGCCGCGACGCTCGACGCGCTGCCTGAGACAATCGCGCAGCTAGAGGCGGAAATCTCAAAGGTGATCGTCGGGCAGCGCGAGGTCGTGCGCCAGAGCATGATCGCGCTCGCGTGCGGCGGCCACTGCCTCCTGCGCGGCGTGCCGGGTCTGGCCAAAACCCTCCTCGTCAAAACGCTGGCACAGGCGCTCGACCTGCGCTTCAACCGCATCCAGTTCACGCCCGACCTGATGCCCTCCGACATCACCGGCACGGAGGTCATAGAGGAGGACCGCACGACGGGTCGTCGCGCCGCACGCTTCATCAGCGGCCCCATCTTCGCCAACATAGTGCTCGCGGACGAGATCAACCGCGCCCCCCCGAAAACGCAGGCAGCGCTTCTGGAAGCCATGCAGGAGCATCAGGTCACGGCCGGGGGCGTGCGCTACACGCTCGAAGACCCCTTCTTCGTCCTCGCCACCGAAAACCCAATTGAGCAGGAGGGGACGTACCATCTGCCCGAAGCCCAGCTCGACCGTTTCATGTTCGAGGTCGTGATTGATTACCCGGAGGCAGAAGAGGAGCGCCGCATCATCGCCGAGACGACCGCAAACCGGGCGGAGACGGCGCGTCCCGTTCTAGACGGCCAAGCGCTCTTGCGGATTCAGGAGATCGTGCGGGACGTTCCGGCGGCCTCCAACGTCATAGATTACGCCGCGCGGATAGTGCGCGCGAGCCGCCCCGAGAGGGAAGAAGCGTCCGCGTTCGTCAACGAGAACGTGCGCTGGGGCGCAGGGCCGCGCGCCGGGCAGTACCTGATTCTGGGCGCGAAGGCGCACGCGCTCTTCAACGGCCGCTTCGCCGTCGGGTTTGATGATGTGCGCGCTATTGTCTATCCTGTCCTGAGGCATCGCATTCTCCCCAACTTTCGCGCCGAGGCCGAAGGCATCACCAGCGAGACGATCGTCGCGGAACTGCTCAAGCAGGCCGTG
>DATEMM010000539.1:0-5158 GCA_035275605.1 Pyrinomonadaceae bacterium | reverse complement strand
TTGACGGCAAGCTGGACGACACGGTCTGGCAGACGGCCGCCGTCCTGAAAGATTTTTATCAGATTGATCCGGGCGACAACTCGCCGCCGCTCAAACCCACGGAAGTCCTGCTCGGCTACGATGCTAAAACCCTCTACATAGCTTTCCGCGCCTTCGACGAGCCGGACAAGGTGCGCGCCAACGTCGCTAAGCGCGACAGCATTTTCGACGATGATTACGTGGGCTTCTTCCTCGACACCTTCAACGACCAGCGCAAGGCGTTCGAAGCATTCTTCAACCCGCTCGGCATACAGGCCGACGGCGTTTTAACGGAAGGGCGCGGAGAGGATTTCAGCGTCGATTGGGTGATGCAGTCGAAGGGAACCGTCAACGAGAACGGCTACATAGTGGAAATAGCGATTCCTTTCAAGTCGCTGCGCTACGAGGCAGGGAAGGGAAAACTCTGGGGCGCGCACTTCTTCCGCCGCATCAAACGCAACAACAACGAGCTTGATTCGTGGATGCCGTTTCATCGCGGCAACTCCAGCAATCTTAACCAGGCGGGTCATCTGACCGGCCTCGAAGGCATCTCGACCGAGCGCACGGTGGAACTGATTCCGAGTCTGACGATTTCGGAGACGGGTCGGCAGGTGAGGTCAATCACTCCGCCGAGCGGCATCATTGATCCAGGCCGCATCGTCAACGAGCCTGTAGATTTGGACCCAGGGTTGACGGCGAAGCTCGGCATTACGCCGACCATCACGCTGGATTTGGCAATCAACCCAGACTTCGCGCAGGTCGAAGCGGACCAGATCGTCGTCACCACCAACCAGCGCTTTCCCATCTTCTTCGCCGAGAAGCGGCCATTCTTCCTTGAAGGCATAGACATCTTTCGCACGCCGCTGACGGCCGTTCACACGCGCTCCATCGTTGACCCGGACTTTGCGGTCAAGCTTTCCGGTAAGCAGGGGCGAAACACCTTCGGGCTGATGCTGGCCAGCGACAACGGACCCGGAAACCTGAGCCCCGACGACCGCGGCGCGATTAACGCTTGTCGCGACCGCAGGCTTCTTGACTTCACTGTCACCTGCAATAACGAGCGCTTCCTGGACAAGAATGCCTACATCGGCGTCCTGCGCCTCAAGCGCGACATAGGCAAAGGCGAGAACACCATCGGCATGCTCGCCACCACTTACAACTTCATAGAGAAGCATAACCAGTTGGGAGCGATTGACGGGCGCTTCCGCCTCAACAAGCAGACGGTCTTCGATTTCCAGCTTCTCGGCTCGACCTCGCGAAACTTCTTCTACGACCCGAGCACGGATGAGAATCGTTATCGCACGGGCAACGGCTTCGCTTACGAAACGACATACGACGTTTCGGGACGCAACTGGGGCTGGCAGCTTTACGGTGAAGGCTACACGGAGGACTACCGCTCGGACGTTGGCTTCAACGGGCGGGTCAACACCAACTTCAACAGCTTCTACATACGCTACAACACGGACCCGAAGCCGAAGGCCAAGCTGATCAGCACCCACTACCACAACTTTAGCTGGATCGGCTACGACTTTCAGGGAAGGATTCAGAACTGGGAGAGCGAGTTTTACGTCGAGTGGAGGCTGAGGCGCAACTCCTGGTTCAGTCTCTCGTGGGAGCCAGCCTACGAGCGCATCCTCGAAGAGGAGTTCGGCCCGCGGCGCAGCGCCGAGCGGCAGGGAGCCTTCTACGGCCCGGACGACGAGCGCTCCGTGCAGAAACACCACTTCTTCATCGCGGGCGGTTCGCAGTACAACAAGAAAATCTCTTTCAGCGGGCGCGGGGTTTATCGCCGGAACCACCTGGACCTGGATTTTGGCGGCGGGCGGCTTTACCCGCGCGTCAGCCCGGCTGCGCTTCTACTCGGCGACGACGCACCGCTCGACCCTGGGCCGGGACATCTCTTCGAGTTCTCGGGCGGTGTGGCCTATCAACCGACGAGCGCGTTCAGAAGCTCACTCAACCTGGTGAAGCAAACCCTAATTCGCAGGGACACGAACCGCACGGCTTTCGACATCAACATCTTCACCTTGCGCTCGACCTACCAGTTCACGCAGTTCACCTTCGCGCGCGCGATTGTTGACTACAACACGCTGAACAGGCGCGTGCGCGGGCAGTTTCTGCTCGGCTGGACACCGAACCCCGGCACAGCGCTCTACGTCGGCTACAACGACGATTTGAACTACGGCTTCAACACAATCAGCAGCGAGATCATCCCAGGTTTCCGCCGCAACAGCCGGACCTTCTTCATCAAGATGTCCTATCTCTTCAGAAGAAGCTTCTAAAGAAGGCGCGTAAATAGTAAATGGTCAATGGTGAATGGAGGGTGTCTCCCATTCACCATTGACCATTTACTATTTACAGGCTTTCCCCTGCCTTACTGAAATACTCGTTCGACGGGGACGATCACCACGTCTTCGGGTTTGACGTTGATGCGGTATTCCTGAATCACCTTGTCCTCGTTAAGTATCTCGTCGGGCTTCGGCGCGTTGTACTTAATCGGAGAAGGCCGGTTGTTGATGATGGCGTCGCGTAAACCTTCGGCGTCCTTCGTGACCATCACAATCCGCATCCGGTCCGATTTGAGATGACGCTGGATGGCGCTGTTCACATCTTCGAGCGTCAGGCGCGAGAGGCGCTCGCGCATGTAGGTGTTGAAGTCCGCGATGTTGTAGTAGCGGCTGTCCAGCGCGTAGCCCAGGCTCGCGTCCTGCGTCGAGGTCAGGATGTTGATGTTCTTGAGCAGGAAGGCGCGCGTGGCCTCGAACGTCTCCTTAGACATCCCCTCACGGACGAGCTTGTCATATTCGTAGAGCGCGGCGCGCAGGGTGAAGTGGCCGTTCTGCGGCTCGACCGGGCGAATCCAGATTTGGAAAATCTGCCGCGAGCGACCCAGGTTCGGGTCGGGCGCGAACTGGAACATACCCCGCGGAAAGTATTCGATGTAGGCGTAGTCGCCGTAGTTCAGCCCGCGTAATTCGCGCAGCCGCTGGTAAAGGTAACTGTTGGACGAGCGGTGCTGGCCAAAGTACGAGGCGACGACGGCGAGTGCGGGCCAGTCAGCGCTCGAACGCGTGGCCTCAATCGGGAAGCCAAGGGAGATGCCAGTCGAGCGCGTATCGCGCTTGATGATCTCGATTCGCATTCCGGGCGCGAGCCGCGGGTTGGGCCTGGACATCCTGGCGTTGGACGGGCTCGCGGGCAGTTTGCCGAAATCCGCGCGGACCTTGTTGACGAAGGTCGCAGGGTATCCGCCCGCCAGACCGAGCACTAGATTCCCGGTGGTGTAATGCTGGCGGTAGAAGGCGCGCACGTCGTCTAGCGTCAGGCGTTCGAGAGCCGCGAGGCTGCCCATGTTGTGATGGCCGTAGGGGTCGCCCGCGTAGATGGAGTTGTAGAGCTGCTCCTTACCCAGTTCCTCGTCGTTGGCCTCGCGCAGCGAGACTTTCAGGAAGTTGATGGCGTCGGTCTTGAGCCTTGTGAAATCTTCCTGGCGAAAGCCCGGATCGAGCAGCATCTGGCTGATGATCGAATAGTAGCGGTCCAGGTTGTCCAGGTGCGTCGTGCCGGAGAAGACTGTCATCTCCTTATCAATCTGGAAGCCGAAGGAGGTTGCCATCGGGTAGAAGGCGTTCGTGATTTCCTCGTAAGACATGCGGCGCGAGCCGCCTTCGGCGAGCATCGCAGCCGTCAAAGCGGCGACACCTTCCTTGCCCTCCGGGTCGAAGGCCGAGCCGGTCATGAAAAGTATGCGGAAGGTGACGAGCGGCGAGCGATTGGGTTGCAGGACGCTGGCGAACTGTCCGGCTCCCGCCCTGGGTCTCTTCTGACTCATGGTTCGTGTGGTAGCGGTCGGAGGCTTGATTCTTCCTCCCCTGTCTCTGTCCTGCCCGAAGGCGACCTGCGAGAAGACGAATACGAGCAGGCACAAAATGCCGAGCGCCCGCGCACGCATCGTGTGCCTGACGGCCCCGGTCGGTCGTGAATGTAGATTCGGTCGCATTATTCGGCACCCCCTTTGCCCTTGGTCGAGAGGGTCACGATGGTGCGGCTGTTATCAACGAAATACTTGGCCGCGGCGGCGCGTATGTCTTCGGGCGTGATCTGCGTGTAGAGCGCGAAGAGCTTGTTCATCGTCTCGGGCGTCCGGCGCAGAGAGATGTACGGGGCGAGGATGCTGGCGATGGCTTCGGAGCTGTCCATCCCGAGCGCCACGCTGTAGCGCATGCGCGAGCGCGTGGCGTCCAGCTTGTCCTGCGGCACCAGCTCCGTGGTGTAGCGCTTGAAGGTCTCCAGAATCTGGTCGCGCACATAATCCACATCCTTCTGGTCTTTGACACGAGAGAAGATGGCGAAAAGCTCCCCATCAACCTGATCGTCGAACGAAGGGCTGACAAAGTCCACTTTCTGCTCCTTGAGCACCAGCTTCTGGTAGAGGTCCGAGTTCTGGCCGAAGGCTATGGCGGCCAGGAGGTCCAGCGCGGCCTTGTCCTTGCTCTCGTCCGAATAGGCTGGGCCACGGTAGGCCACCACCAGGTAGGGAAGGGTGGGCGAGGGCCAATCGACGTGCGCCTGGCGCGGCGCGTCCTGCGCCGGCTCGGAGGGAATCTGCGGGACGTAATTGCCGCGCTTCCAGTCGCCGAAATATTTATTCACCATGCCCAGAATCTGCTGGCGCTGCACGTCGCCCACGACGACGACGGTTGTGTACTCTGGCCGGTAATAACGATTGTAGAACTGCCAGCTATAATCGTACTGGTTGGGCATGTCCTCAATGTCCTTGATGTAGCCCATGGTGGTGTGCGCGTAGGTGTGTTTCTTGAAGGCTGTCTCGCGCAGCTTCTCGTAGAGCTGCGAGAAGGGGCTGGCGCTGTTCTTGTCGTACTCGCCGCGGACGGCCCCGGCCTCTGTCTTGTACTGCTCAGGGCTATATTTCAGGTGCTTGAAGCGGTCAGCCTCAATCTCCATGATCTTGTCCAGGTCTTCTTTGGAGAAGACGGCGTGATAGACGGTGCGGTCGTCGGAGGTATAGGCGTTGGTGTCAGCGCCGGCGGCCTTGAAGATCGCCTCGCGCTCGTCGGCCGTGTATCTCTCGCTCCCACGGAACATCAGGTGCTCGAAGAAGTGCGCGTAGCCGCTCTTG
>DATEMM010000538.1:0-10476 GCA_035275605.1 Pyrinomonadaceae bacterium | reverse complement strand
CAAAGGAAATCGTTAGGACTTCGATCGTGCCTTTCTCTCTCCGGGCAAAACTGATAGCCCGCCGCCCGCGCTCAACAACACGCGGCCGCCTGCGCTTCTGCCTGGCGGTCTGCGCGCTCCTTTCGCCGGCCCTTCTGAGTTTCTCCTGTAAGAGCGATTACCCCGCGTCGGCCAGGCAGAATCCGGCCGGTGATAAAGGCGCGCCGAGACAGGTCAAGATCGCGCGGGTCGCGGAGATGCCGATGGGGCGCTCCGTCAACGTCACCGGCACGCTGGCCGCGTATGACCAGGCGACCTTGAGCGCGAAAGTGCCTGGACGCTTGCGCGTCATTACGGTTGACCTGGGAAGCGTCGTCAGGCGCGGGCAGGTGATCGCGCAGATAGAGCCGCAGGACTACCAGCTTCGAGTGCAGCAGGCGGAGGCGGCGCTGGCACAGGCGCGTGCTCGCCTTGGTCTTTCGCCCGACGGCACGGACGACCGCGTGGACGCTGAGTTGACCGGCACGGTCCGCTCTGCGCGGGCCACGCTCGGCGAGGCGCAGGCGAACCGCGACCGCGCGGCCCGTCTCGTCGCGGAAGGCGTGATCGCGCGCGCCGAGTTCGAGTCGGCCGACGCCACGCTCAAGGTCGCGCTCGCGCGCTACCAGGACGCCGTCGAAGAGGTGCGCAACCGCCAGGCGCTGCTCTCGCAGCGGCGCTCCGAACTGGCCCTGGCCCGGCAACAGCTCGCGGACACTTCCGTGTATGCCTCTTTCGACGGGATGGTGCAGGAGAAGCGCGCGAGCGTCGGTGAGTACCTGGCGGCTGGCGCGCCCATCGTCAACATCGTCAAGATGAACCCGCTCAGGCTGCGCGCCGAAGTCCCGGAACGGGAGGCGCAAAGCGTTCGTATGGGCCAGCAGACGCGCGTCAAGGTCGAAGGCGGCGCATACGATTACGCAGGGCGCATCATGCGCCTGAGCCCAACCATCTCTGAACAGAACCGCGTCCTGGTCGTCGAGGCCGAAATCAGCAATGACGGGAGCTTGCGCCCAGGGGCCTTCGTCAGCGCGGAGATAGTGACGGACGACAGCGGCATGGCCGTCACCGTCCCGACGAGCGCCATTGTTACCTTCGCGGGGATTGAGAAAGTGATTCTCGTGCAGAACGGCAAGGCCGTCGAGAAGCCCGTCACGACGGGCAGGCGCGCCGCCGACTGGACGGAAATCCTCAGCGGCCTCAAGCTGGGCGACACCATCGTCGTCGAACCCGGCAACCTGCAATCAGGCCAGGCGGTCAACGTAGTGGAGTAGCCAGCGGCCAGTGGTCAGTGGTCAGTTAAAAGCAAAACGCTTTTGTCTTAACTGACCACTGACCACCGACCACTGACCACTGACTTATGCAGAAGCTCGCAGAAATTTGTATTCGTCGTCCGGTCTTCGCGGCCATGATCATCCTCGCGCTGGTGGTGGTCGGCTCGGCGAGCTTCTTCCGCTTAGGGATTGACCGCTTCCCGTCGGTTGACCTGCCCACGGTGGCTGTGCGCACGAACCTGCCCGGAGCTTCGCCCGAAGAGATCGAGTCTGAAGTCACCAGGCCCATCGAGGAGGTCGTCAACACGGTTGACGGCATAGATCAGTTACGCTCCGTCTCGTCCGCGGGCGTCTCCGTCGTCATCGTCACCTTCAAGCTGGACCGCCAGATTGACACTGCCGCGCAGGACGTGCGCGACCGCGTCAGCACAGTCATACGCGAGCTGCCAGAGGACGCCACTCCCCCCGTCGTGCTCAAGTTCGACAATGACAGCACGCCCGTGCTGACCGTCTCGCTTTCGGCCGACCGCCCCTTGCGCGAATTGACGGAGCTGGCGGACAAGGTCGTCAAGGTGCAACTGGAGCGCGCGGGCGGCGTCGGCGAGGTCACAATCGTCGGCGGGCTGGAACGCGCCATCAGCGTCTGGGTGGACGCAGAGCGCCTGGCTGCCTACCGCATTCCGATCACGCAGGTGCGCGATGCCCTGCGCCGCCAGAACGCGGACGTCCCAGGCGGCAACGTCGAGGCCGGGCGGCGCGAGATGACTCTGCGCACGCTCGGGCGCTATGCGGAGGCGCGCGAGTTCAACGACCTGGTGATTGCCGACGTGAACGGGGCGCAGGTGCGCCTGCGTGACGTGGGCCGCGTCGAGGACGGGACGAAGGAGCAACGATCCGTCGCTCGCTTAAACGGCACGCCGACCGTCACCCTGGAGATTCGCAGGCAGTCTGGCGCAAACACCGTCGCCGTCATCGAGAACGTCAAGAAGGAATTGGACCGCATCCGGCCGCAGATGCCGTCGGACGTCAAGCTCGAAGTCATACGCGACCAGTCGCGCTACATCAGCGCGGCGCTCCACGAGATCGAGACGCACCTAGTCCTGGGCAGCATCCTCGCCTGCCTGGTCGTGCTGGCCTTCATGCGCTCGTGGCGCTCGACCATCATCGCGGGCATAGCGATTCCAGCTTCGGTCATTGCCACGTTCGGCATGATGCGCGCGCTCGATTTCACGCTCAACAGCGTGACGATGCTCGCGCTCGTCCTGATGGTCGGCGTGGTGATTGACGACGCCATAGTGGTCCTTGAGAACATCTTCCGCTTCGTCGAAGAGAAGAAGATGAGGCCGATGGAGGCGGCCAGGGAAGCGACCAAAGACATAGGCATGGCCGTGATGGCGACGACTTTTTCGCTCGTCGTCATCTTCGTCCCGGTCTCCTTCATGTCGTCAATCTCCGGGCGCTTCCTCTACCAGTTCGGCATCACGGCGGCCGTCGCCATCTTGGTGAGCCTGCTCGTCTCCTTCACGCTGACCCCGATGATGTCCGCGCGGCTGCTGCGCACGGAGGACGCAGGGGCGGGCGGCGGTCACGAGGGGCAGGCGGAAGAGGCTGCTGCGTCGCGCCGCGGGTTCTATGCGCTGCTCGACCGCGGGTACACGCGTATTCTCAAATTCGCGATGCGGCACCGCCTGGCCGTGTCGGTCCTGGCCGTGCTCGTCATCGCTTCGAGCGTGCCGCTCTACCGTGTAGTCAAGCAGGAGTACATCCCTACGGACGTAGACGAGGCGGAGTTCGAGGTCTTCGCCACCGCGCCCGAGGGGACTAATCTTGCGACGATGAACGAGGCTATGCTCGCCATCGAGAACGAGATTCGCTCGACGCCAGGCGTGCGGCTCGTCCTGGCTTCGGCTGGCGGCTCATTTCTCGGCGCAGTCAACCAGGGCTCTGCTTACGTTCGCATAGCGCCGCACGAGGAGCGCACCTTCTCGCTAACGAAACTCTGGGAGGCCATCAAGCGCGGGCGACCCCTGGAGGCTTTCCGCGGCAACTACACGCAGCGAGACGTGATGCAGGAGGTGCGAGCGCGCATGCGCAAGTTCTCCCCGCTGCGCGTCTCCGTGCGCAATGCCCCCTCCTTTAACCTTGGCGGCGGAAACTTCGACATAGACTTCGTGCTGCGCGGGCCGGACCTCCAGGCGCTCTCGAAGTACGCCGAGGCGCTGCGTGAAAAGTCCCTGCAACTGGGAGGCATCGTTGACGCGGACACCACGCTCAAGCTCGACAAGCCGGAGCTGCGCGTCAAGATTGACCGCGCGCGCGCAGCGGACTTAGGGGTTGACACTTCAGCCATCGCTACCAGCCTGCGCCTGATGGTCGGGGGCGACGAAGAGGTCTCGCGTTTTCGCGACGCGTCGCTGAACGAAGACTATGACGTGCAACTGCGCCTGACCGACCGCGACCGCACGGACGCGGCGACCATCTCGCGCCTCTACGTCCCGTCCTCGCACGGGGGCCTGGTGCGGCTCGACAATCTGGTGACGATCAGGGAGGAGACCAGTCCTTCGCGCATCGATAGGCTGGACCGCCAACGGCAGGTGAGTTTGCGCGCGGGGGTCGCGCCGGGCTTCGCCCTGGCCGACAGGCTGGATGCCTTGCGCGGGGCCGTCGGGGAATTGAACCTGCCGGCCGCCTACACGACGGCTATCTCCGGGCGCGGGCGCGAGCTGGAGAGAACTTTCTACGAGTTCATCTGGGCCTTCCTGCTCTCCATAGCCTTCATGTACATGATCCTCGCCTCGCAGTTCGAGAGCACGATTCACCCCGTGACGATTCTGCTGAGTCTTCCGCTCGCGGTTCCCTTCGCGCTCCTGTCATTATGGGCGACGGGCGACACGCTCAACCTCTATTCGGCGCTCGGCGTACTGGTCCTCTTCGGCGTCGTCAAGAAGAACTCCATCTTGCAGATCGATCACATGAATAGCCTTCGCGCCAAAGGGATGGCGCGCGAGGAAGCCATCATGCAGGGCAACCGCGACCGCCTGCGACCCATTCTGATGACGACGCTCGCGCTCGTCGCCGGAATGCTCCCGCTCGGGCTCGGCACAGGACCGGGCGCGGAAGAGCGCCGCTCCATCGCCGTCGTCGTCATCGGCGGCCAGACGCTCTCGCTCCTCCTGACCCTCATCGTCACCCCGGTCGCCTACTCGCTCTTCGACGACCTGCGCGCCACTTCCACCTGGCGCAAAGTGGCCGCGCCCGCACGCCTCCTCTCAGCGCGCGTTCGCGCCTCTCTCGTCGCGCGACGAAGCCGCAAGCAGGTCGAGCGAGAAGAGACCGCCGAACAGAATATAGTTTTAGAAGAGATGGAAGAGCGGCGGGAGAAGGTCGGCGCACAGAGCGGCGACTAGCTCAGCTCAGCGAATTCGCTCTTTTAAGACAACTGTTGCAGTAATTCTGGAGCCCGTTCCAGCGTGACCTGTTACGGCTGAAATCCTCGGCGGCTCGAAAATCCTTGCACCCTACGCACCAGGCCGTTCCTTCCGGGCCAACCTTACGTTTGCTTACTCCGCCACCCACATAACGATGCGGAGTGTTACAACGCAAATGTGAGAAGGCAATATTATCAAGTGACCAGAACAGCTCGACGCTGACCCCTTCCCAGGGTTGTTTGTGTTCTATGCTCAGGTCGTTCACTTCTTCTATCTTCCCTGAACATTTGAAACAGATATTCTCGCCGTGTTTCTGCAAGAGGTGAAGCAGAACCATCTTCCGCAGACGGTTACTGGCTGTCCCGTGAGGCATGCCCAAAAACGCGCTCTTCCGCGCATTGCTATCTCGCATGAGCTGTTTGAATTGATTATTTGTCCGGGTGGGAAATTGGCAGCGCTAGCGGGGCTCGAACCCGCGATCTCAGCCTTGAGAGGGCTGCGTGTTAACCAACTACACCATAGCGCCGCGAATCGGAAGAGATTATAAAGTTCATCCTACATAATGGCAAGCCTCCCGTTAAGCCCCCTCGCCCCACCGCGAAGACCCAAACCCTCTGCACAAGGTTTATGTCCCCGGACGTACAGACCGGAACAGTGGTTTGTACGAAATTTTGGACGGAAACTCAGATTTTTGGCTGAGGAGGTGGGCCGTGCAAGGGAGAGAGAGAGCGTGTTTCGGGCGTAAGTGCTGGATAACACGAGAAGATTGCAGGGGCCTGCGAGGCTCAGGGGCTGGTGGAATATAGCTTGCGTGAATTTGATTACATAGCCAGTAATCGCGGCCCTTGCACTCAGGGTAGATTTCAAGTCCAAGCGGCTTTTCACCAGCTCCAGAACAAAGAAAAAACTTTTCCCCTTAAGGAGGAAGCTGTTATGCGAAGAGCTTTACGCTTTCTAGCAGGCGGGTTGCTCACCTCCATGCTATTTGCGACCGTAGCCTTCTCACAGGGCTCGCAAACGGGAGGTATCACAGGCGTCGTCACGGACCCCCAAGGCTCAGTCGTGCCCGGCGCCACCGTCGAAATCATCAACGAAGGGACCGGAAAATCCGAGCGCACCATGACGACGGATGAGAACGGCGCGTTCACCGCGACGCTGCTCCCGCCGGGCGCGTATCGTCTGGCCATCAAGTCCGCGAACTTTAAACAGGTGAACGTCACCGGCGTCCAGGTGCGCATCGGCGAGTCCACGCGGCAAGACGTGGCGCTCGAAGTCGGCGGAGTGACCGAGAACGTCAACATCGAGGCCACGCCGACGCTGATTAATCCGAACAGCGCTACCACCGGACAGGCCATTAACGCAGAGACCCTGCAAACGCTTCCTCTGGCATCCCCCAACTTCCTGTTCCTGCTCTCGCTCTCGGCCGGCGTGGCGGGCGAGCCCACGGACGTGCGCACGGCCGGGCGCGGGACCGCCGACGTCAGCGTCAACGGCCAGCGCACGAGCAACAACAGCGTGACGCTCGAAGGCGTCAACGTCAACGATTTCAATCTGGCTCACTTCGACACCGTGCCGCTGCCCAACCCCAACACCATTCAGGAATTCAAAGTCGCCACCTCGCTCTACGACGCGTCTTCCGGCAGCAAGGGCGGCGGGGCCATCGGCCTGGTCTTGAGGTCCGGCTCGAAAGATTTCCATTTCGATCTTTACTGGACGCACCGCAATGACGCGCTGAACGCCAACGAGTGGTTCTTCAACAAGTCCGGCACAAAGCGGGGCCGCCTCCTGCAAAATGTTTTCGGCGGCAACGCCAGCGGCCCCGTCCCGAAAGTCGGCGGCTACTGGTTCTTCAACTACCAGGGCGTGCGCGCGCGCAACGGGATAGACCCCAACGGCTCGTCCACGCGCCCCATCATCCAGGCGTTCCCCACCAATAGCGACGGCTCGACCTCGGCGGCCCTGCTCGCCTCTGCCTTCGGCTTAACGCCGGCACAGATTGACCCGGTCGCCGTCAACATCCTTAACTTACGAGACACACGTTTTGGCGGAGCGTTCCTAGTGCCGCGACCGGGCTATGGCGGCTGCGGGGCCGTCACCGGGGGCGCTACGGGAACCTTCACCTGTCAGTTCTCCAGCATCGCGCCGATTCAAGACGATCAGTATCTGATTAGCTACGACCGCGACTGGCGCGACGGTAAGGACAAGCTCTCCGGGCGCTGGTTCTGGGACGAGGGCGACGTAGCGAAGCCGTTTGGCACAGACACCAGCTTGACGAATCCGCGCACGGACACACAGTGGAATCGGTTTCTTTCTCTGACCCACACGCACACCTTCAGCCCGACGAAGGTCAACGAGCTGCGGGCGGGTTTCAGCCGCTTCATCTTCGCCAACATCCCGACCGACATGCACGACCTGTCCGAGATCGGTGCCACGCGCGGCAACAGCGCGGACTTCCCAGGCATGTACCGCGTCTCCGTCACGGGCCTCTTCTCAATCGGCACGGGCGTGAACGATGACCGCGGCACTATCTCTAACCAGTACAACCTGGTCGATACGTTCTCGATGGTCTGGGGCAAACACAGCTTCCGCATGGGCGGCGAGGCCGTCCAGTATCAGCTCAACCGCTTCAACAACTTCTCCGTGCGCGGCTCTTTGACCTTCGGCGCGACCTCTTCCGGCGTCACGCCAGCGCCGCCGCCTCTGACCAATTGCACGCTGGACACCAACGACTGCAACGCGTTTCAGAACTTCATACGCGGGCGCATCACCGCGCTGCAATCGGCCTTCGGAGACCCGGCGCGAAATTTCGTCGCCACCGACTACGCAGCCTTCTTCCAGGATGACTACCGCATCACTTCGCGGCTCACTCTGAACATAGGGCTGCGCTGGGAGGCTATGAGCTTCGGCCACGACAAACTGTTCCGCGCGGGCATCTACGACCCGGCGCTGGCTGCCGCGGGCCGCAATCCCTTCCTGATTCCAGAGGACGTGAACGTCGGCGGCTTTACGGGCACGCCCGGCGTCAGCGGGTGCGCTCTTACCAGGTGCCGCGACGATAACAACTTCGCGCCTCGCGTCGGGTTCGCCTGGGACATCCAGGGCAATCAGAAGAATGTGCTGCGCGGCGGCTATGGTATTTACTACCAACGCCTCTCCAATCAGAACATCCTACAGAACTCGCTGAGCGCGCCCTTCACCGTGCAGCCGCTGGAGAATCGCTCGAACCCGGTTGCTCTCCAGTTGGCCAATCCGCTGGCGAGCATCCCGCCGCCGTCCATCATCGCCACGGACTACATTCCGCAGGCGTCTTTCTTCGCCGGTCTGCGGCGCACTTCCGGGGTCGGCCCGCTCGACGTGAACGACCCGAACGTCGCGCCGATCTTCGTCAACCCGGCCGGACAGCGGTGCCTGAACTTCGGCGGCACTGCAACCAACTGCTCCATCAACCTGGCGTCCTTTACGAGCGCTCCGCTGGACGCTTACACGCCTTACACGCAGCAGTACAACCTGACCTACCAGCGCGAGCTGTGGGACGGCTGGGCGGTTGAGGTCGGTTACGTGGGTTCGCACTACATCGGCGGCCTGGGCATCTGGGACCCGTTCCTGGCAGCGCTCGCCAGCCCGTCGAACCCGATCACGGTCAGGGACAACGCCGGGAACAATTACACGATCACGACAAACACCCCGGCCAACGAGCCACTGCGGCACCTGGTCGTGGGCCTGTCCAGGGCGCGGGGCGCGCGTTACTCCGGCAACGTCGGGCAGGCTGTATACAACTCCATGCAGGTGACCGTCCTGCGCCGTCTACATCGCGGCCTCTACTTCCAGGCCGCCTACACCTTCTCCCGCACCAGGGACAACGTCAGCGGCGCGCTCAGTACGGACGAATTGAATGCCACCCGCAACGGTCAGGGCGGGGCCAACATTCTGAACTTCCAGAACAACGTGCAGCAGAACTTCGCGCGCGGTGACTTCGACCGCCCGCACCGCCTGGTGGTCAGCTATTCCTACGACATTCCGGTGCCCAAGTCGGACTTTTTCAACAATCAGTTCTTCAAGGGCTGGAGCATCAGCGGAATCGTGACCTACCAGAACGGGCTGCCCTTCAGCATCTTCGACAGTGCCAGCGGCGGAGCTTTCGGCGCGACCGGCATTGGGACCGGCCTGCTGGTTTGCCGCCCGCTGTCGCAGCAGATTGCCAGCTTGCCCGGCTGCACGCCTGGCGAGACCACGACGATCGATCAATTGCTGACGACCGGCTCCGTCCAGAACCGTGTAGACCACTACATCAACCCGAACTTCGTCAGCCAAGCCACCCTCGTGCCGAGCGGCGCAACGGGGGCCACGGGCTACGGCAACGTTCCGCGCAACGCTTTCCGCGGGCCGTTCCAGCAGAACTGGGACCTCTCAGTCCTCAAGGGCTTTCACCTGGGAGAGAGGCACCAGTTCCAGTTCCGCGCTGACTTCTTCAACCTGTTCAATCACCCGGTCTTCCGCGAGCCGTCGGCGGTGCAGGTCACTACGCCCGCGACGTTCGGACAGATCACGCAAACGGCTGTGCCAGCCCGACTGATTCAGTTCGGTCTGAAGTACAGTTTCTAGCAAGGTAGCAGGCTAACTGAGCGGCAGGCAGTGGGCAGTCGATTATCACTGCCTGGTGCCTGCCGCTTTCCTCTTGTTTTAGAGAATGAAAAGGAGGATTATTTACCTCACGCTCTTCTCCTTTCGCTGAAGGAATAGTCCGATGTCTGACCCGCGCCGCCCCCTGTGGCTCGCAATCGCCGTCCTGCTCTTCGCCTATCCGGCGCTCGCCCAGCGCGACCGTGACAATTACACTTCCGGGATCACCTACGAGGTCTCCGGCGAGGTGCGCGTGCCCGAAGGCGGGCCGCCCGCGCGTAACATCAACGTGCGCCTGGAGAGATTCAGCGGCGGCGTCATCGACCAGATGACGACCGACAGCCGCGGCAAATTTCGCTTCACGAGCTTGCAGCGCGGTTACTACACGGTCTTTGTAGACGCGCCCGGCTACAGGCGCGTGCAGCAGCAGGCGGACCTACAGGTCGTCGTCAAGCTGTACCTGGTTTTCGAGCTGGTCCCGGACAAGCTGGACATCATGAGTCTAGACACGCCTGTGCTGGATGCGCGCATCCCGCGCGAGGCGCAGGACGAGTTCACGAAAGGTCGCTCGGCATTTCTGGACGAGAGGGTGAAGGAGGCCGTCCCGCACTTGAAGAGGGCCGTGGAGCTTTACCCGGACTTCTTCGAGGCGCACTTTCTGCTCGGCACGGCCTACGTCAACGACCTCCGGTGGCAGGACGCGGAGACGGCGCTGCGTCGTGCCCTGGAGATTAAACCGGAGAGCGCGCCGGTCCTCTTCTCGCTCGGCGAAGTCTACCGGCGGCAGAAGAGGTACGCAGACGCGGAGAAGCTGCTGGAAGATGGGCTCAAGCTAGACGAGAATTCCTGGCGGGGCCATTTCACGCTCGCGCGCGTTTACTGGGACAAGGCCGAGGTGCTCAAGGCCGCCCCGCACGTCGGGCGCACACTCCAACTGAGAGCCGATTTTGCCGACGCGCATCTGCTGGCCGGCAATATCTTCGTGCGCCTCAACCTGCTCGACCGCGCCGTCGTCGAATACGAAGAATATCTGCGTCTAGCCCCGAAGGGCGAGGCCGCCGAGCAGACGCGCCTGCTCACGCAGAAGATAAAACAAGCCCTGGCGGAAAAGAAGAAATAGCGCCGACCGATTTAGG
>DATEMM010000537.1:0-4310 GCA_035275605.1 Pyrinomonadaceae bacterium | reverse complement strand
TCTCAACCTGTCGGATGAGGCTCAAGCGGACCGCGCCCGCCAGACGCTGGAAGCGAGCGGCGCGCGCATACACAGGCAGTTGGACGCGCTCGGCGCGATGGTCGCCGACGTGCCCGTCGAGAAGTTGGAAGAACTGGCCGCGAGCAGCGAGTTGTCCTGGATGTCAGAGGACGCGGAGGTCCGCTCGCTCGCGACCACAAATAATCAGAGCCACCTGGAGGTGACGACCGGGGCGAGTAAAGTTCTCCCGGCAGACGCGACGTCCAGTGGCGCAGGCAACGGCGTCGGCATAGCCATCCTGGACAGCGGCATCAGCCCGCCCGACCAGGCAGAGTTCGCCGGCTACAAGCTGACGAGCAGCGGCGGCCTTCTGGGCGGCGGCGGGCTTCTAGGCACGGGGCTGCTTTCCTCCCCGACCGCCACGCCCTACAACCGCATCGTGCAGTCGGTGGACTTCACCGGCGAAGGCACGAAGCTGGACGTTTACGGCCACGGCACGCACACGGCTGGAGTCGCGGCCGGCACAGGCCAGGCGAGCGAAGATTACGCGGCGCAGCACGCGGGCGCTCCGACCTACGGCGGCATCGCGCCGGGCGCGCACCTCGTCAGCGTCCGCGTCCTCAACTCGCAGGGCGTGGGCAACGTCTCCAACGTCATAGCGGGCATTGACTGGGCCATCAAGAACAGGTTGAACTACAACATTCGCGTGATGAATCTCTCGCTCGGCACGACCATCACGCAGAGCTACAAGACGGACCCGCTGTGCCAGGCCGTCGGGCGCGCAGCCGACGCAGGCATCGTCGTCATCGTCGCGGCCGGGAACCTGGGGAAAGACTCCGCCGGGCAGACCATCTACGGCGGTATTCTCTCCCCGGCCAATTCGCCGAAAGTGATTACGGTCGGCGCGACCAACACGCAGCAGACCGTCCAGCGCTCGGACGACACGGTGACGACCTACTCGTCTCGCGGGCCGACGCTGGTGGACGCGGTCGTCAAACCGGACCTCGTCGCCCCTGGCAACCAGATCGGCGCGTCCGAGTCCGCCGTCACCTCGACTTCTACCAGCAGCTCTTACACGACGACGGGTGGCAGTGGGGGCGGGCTCCTGGGTTTCGTCGGCGATACGGTCTTCGGCAGCTCGAGCACGACGAAGCCGGACGCGACCGCCACCTATAGAATCTGGAGCGGGACCTCTTTCGCCGCCCCTTCCGTCTCGGGCACCGTCGCCCTGATGCTCGAAGCTAACCCGAGTTTGACGCCGCGCATCGTCAAAGCCCTGCTCCTGCGCACGGCGCAGCGCCTGCCCTACTACGAGAACCAAGTGATGACCGGGCAGATGTCTGACTACGAGCGCATCATCACGGAAGGCGCTGGCGAGTTGAACACGAACGCGGCCGTTCAGCTAGCCCGCGCTGTCCGCAAGGACGCCAACCAGGCGAAGGTCGGCGATAACCTGATTACCAACAGCAAGATCACCTACCAGACCGTTCCGGGCATCAACGCACCCATCGGCAACGAGGCCGTCCCGCTCAACAACGGCGTCGTCTGGGTCGAAGGCGTGGCCTTCACTGACCGGCTGCGTTTAACCAATGGCTACAAACTGACTGGCGGCCAGACCATCAAAGACGGCTTTGCCATCGCCGAAGGCTACCTGATGAGTAACGGCAACTACGTCTGCTCCAACGGGATAGTCATCAGTAGCGGCATTGTCATCAGCAGCGGCATCGTGATCAGCAGTGGGATCGTCATCAGCAGCGGAATAGTTATTAGTAGCGGAATCGTCATCAGTAGTGGTATTGTTATCAGTAGCGGGATCGTAATCAGCAGTGATTACGTCAGCGCTGACGGGACTCTCACCTCCGGCACCATTTACGGCCTCAGTTTCGACAATCGCATTGTCTGGTCGTCGAACATGATTGACCCAACCTCGGCCGACATCCACGAAGACCAAGTGGTTATCTTAGGCGAAGAGGCTATGCCTCCGAGCATCCGCAGATTAACGAGCAACAGCCCGCTCCTCCCGCGTCGCTAACTACGAGAAATAACTTAAGGCAGGGGAGCCGCAGGCCCTGAGCTCCCCTCATGCCTTTTCGTCGAGAGAGCAAGGATAGATGTCTCAAGAAAGAGCAGACGTCAACAGCCGGGCGTTTTCGTGGGCGGTCATCATAGCGGGCATTCTGCTATGGGCCATTTCCACGGCGAGCATCCTGCTGGCCCATGCGCTGCGCGAGCAACTAACGATTCTCGCGCTCGTGCCCCTGATTGTCGTCACGGGGATGTTCCCCAACACCTTCCCGCTGCCTGCGAGCCTTAGATCGACGCAGGAAAAGATCACCTTTACGCTCTCTGACGCCATCGTCCTCTTCATTGCGTGCTGGCTCGGGATAGTCCCGGCAATCTTCATCGCCGGCATCGAGGGTTTCACCTCTTCGCGGCGCACGATTCGTCGCCTGACCAGCAACCTTTTCTCCTTCGGCATGATGTCGATGGTGGCTGCCGCCAGCTCCGTCGCGCTCGACGCCGTGCTGCGCTACGGCTTCGCCCAGGCGGGCGCGGGCGGGCGCGGTCATACCTTCTCGGCCGTAGTCGTTGCCCTGCTCGTCGCCAACATCGTCCACATCATCATCAACACGGGCTTCATCTCTACCTTCTTCGCGCTGCGCCACGGCAGCCCGGTCCTCAAACACTGGCGCGAGACTTTCCTCTGGGCGGCCCCGCTGTTTCTCCCGACCAGCACCGTGGCGAGTCTGCTGTACTTCTCTCTCCAGTACGACGTCCTGATCATGTTCGTCATCGGTGCGCCCATCCTCGTCGCCATCTACTTCGGCCACCGGCGTTACCGCGTCAGCGTTGACGAGCGCATAGGGGTGATGGAGAAGGCGCACCGCGAGACCATAGAGGCGCTGGCCGTGACGATTAACGCTAAGGACGAGGTGACGCACGACCACGTCATGCGCGTGCAGATTTACGCCGCCGGAGTGGCGCGCCTGTTGGGTTGCAGCCAGGCCGAGATAGAGGCCCTCAAGGCCGGGGCGCTGCTCCACGACATAGGCAAGATCGCCGTGCCCGACTACATCCTGAACAAGCCAGGGAAGCTGACCGCCGCCGAGTTCGAGAAGATGAAGACGCACACCATCGTCGGCGCTCAGATACTGGGCCGCGTCGAGTTCCCTTACCCGATTGTGCCGGTCGTGCGCCACCATCACGAACGCTGGGACGGCAACGGCTATCCGGACGGACTCAAGGCCGAGCAGATTCCCCTGACGGCGCGCATCCTCTCCGTGGTGGATTGCTTCGACGCGGTGCGCGAAGACCGGCAGTATCGCAAGGCCATGACGCGCGAGGAGGCGCTGGACTTCATCATGGGCGGGAGCGGCACGATGTACGACCCGCGCGTGGTCGGCACCTTCATCACTCACCTGCCGGAGTTCGAGGCGCAGATATTGGCGGAGCGCAACAGCCCCGCCCCGACCTACGGCATCACCCCGCTCGAAGAGTTGTCGGAGGCCGCGCGCAGGGTTCTCCCGGCCGCCGGGCTGGCGGAGTCGGACACGGAGGAGAAATCCGGCCCGGCCGAATTCTCTCTCAAAGAGCTGCGCGCGCTCTACGACCTGGCACAGTCCGTCAACGCCGCGCGCGGAAGCGACGCGACCCTCAAGGCTTTCACAGAGAAGCTCCAGGCGTTCATCCGGTACGAGACCTGCGCAATCACGCTCGTTTCCCCCGACGGCGATGAGAACGTGGTGGCACACGCCGCGGGCCAGCACGCGGACCTACTGATGGGACGTAAGGTCAAGATAGGCGAAGGCGTGACTGGCTGGGCTCTGGCCAACCACAGGCCGTTTTCCAACACGGACCCGAAGCTGGACGTACCGGCGGAGTTGGCGCTGACTTTCGCCGATTACCGGACGCTCGTTGTCTTCCCGCTCATTAAAGAGACGGAAATCTACGGGGCCGTGACCCTCTATTCATCAACGCTCTCCGAGTACGACGCGGATCATAGGAGGCTGCTGGCAGAGGCGTCCGCCCTGCTGGCGGCGGCGCTCTCGACCACCGGAGAGAACGCGGCGCTCACCAAGAAATCGCAGCTCATCGCCGACGACCAGCCCACGCCAGCCGAGCCGATCTTCAAAAACTCAACGCTCAAGCCAGCCAACGAGATTCTCGAATCCGACCTGGCACACTGAGGAGCAGTGGTCAGTGGTCAGTGGTCGGTGGTCAGTTAAGAACAGTTGACGAAGGCATAGTTGTCACTGTCCACTAGCAAAAATACTAACCAAAAGCCGAAAAGGTTTTTCTTTTAACTGACC
>DATEMM010000536.1:0-6162 GCA_035275605.1 Pyrinomonadaceae bacterium | reverse complement strand
GTCCTCGACCGTCAGGAGCACGCGCCGTCCGATCAGATCGCGCAGGCTGGAATCCTTGACGACCCCGCTCATCACCGCCTGATTCTTATTGACCGCCATGGTGTCGAAATCCGCCTTGAGGTAGAAGCCTGGGACCTTCTCTTCTTCCACGCCCGTGCCGTCAACGTCCTTGAAATAGATGGTCGCCTCGTCGGTGAGAGTCATCTGGCCCGAGGCGCTGCCGTCGGGCTGCATGCTGGCGTCGAAGTCCAGGGTCTTCGTGTAGCCGTCTTCGAATGAGAACTGGTAGCTGCCGCTGGCCGTCTGGGCGTGGGCCGAATACATGGTCGCCGCGCCGAGCAGCAAGAGGGCCAAAATCGAGGTAAACGCTCTGGTCTTCATTAGTGGAACTCCTTTGTATCAAGTCAAAAGTCTGTGGACGATACTGCTCTTTTTAGAGGGAACCTTAAATTGGCCTTTCCCCTCGAACTTCCTGATTATCAAATCCGGGCTGTTCCCGATGCAGTGCCAAAATACTGCAAAGCTGGCGAGGAATCTTTAGAGCATTCTGAATTTGTTCTGAAAGATTTCTGAAACCTCTCTAGTGGCCCTCGAACTCCTTCAGGCTGTGCCAGTTTGATTCCAAACCTTCTCTCAAAAAAAGCGCGGCGGGCTCTGTCCCGCCACTCGCTCTCCTGCCTACGAACGAGATTGACGGATGGCCGCCGCAGGTTTGCGTAATGGCTGTGCCAGCCGCGCCCGCCAAGAGACTTCTGCCAGGCTGTGAATCCGCTTAGAGTGAAGAAGGAATTGGAGATGTCGCCCGAGAGCTTGGCGGGAGAGAAGAAGGAGGGGTCTATATAAATAATGCTCCCCGTCCCGCTTGGGGTCGCGGGACGGGGAGCATTGTGGTTAAGGACTGCTGGCCAGTCGTTACTGCGGGAGGACGTCCGTCAGGGACGGGAAGTTCTCGCCCGCAGTGTTGCCGATGATCCGGTTGTTATTCCACGTGGCGATGGTTCCGCCAGCGAAGTTCAGGGCGTTGGCGTTGCCAGTCATGTGGACGTTACTCAAGCGGACCGCCTGGTTAGTCCTGGCGTTAATCGCGATGGAGTTGAAATTGACCTCGCAGTTCTCAAGGTCAATGATGGCTCCGCCGACGACTGCCGTGTTGGTGTCGATGGCAGAACTCGTGCCGCTCGCGTTGTTGAGCGAGATGACCGAGTTGCTGATGGCGATCACCGCGCGGTTCGTGACCTGAACGCCGTTGCCGCAGCGCGTGATGGAGCTTTCGTCCACCGACACGGCGTTGGCCGAAGGGGCAGTGCCTGCGACTTCGATGCCGTCACCGCCGCACTCAGAGATGTGAGTACCCCTCACAATCAAGCGGCCGGCGGTGGTGTTCTCCAGTCGGATGCCGTCGCCGCTGAAGCGGAAGATGCGGACGTTCTCGACATGAAGGGCTAGGCCCGCGAGGTAGCGGATGCCATTGGTGCCAAGCGTCGTCCCCGCCCCGTTAATCGAGAGGTTACGGAGGTGAACGGTGTCGTTGGCCGGGGCGTTGATGATGAAGCCATTGACGCCGGAAGAGAGCGTGGAGCCCCAGCCGGAGCCGGTGCCGCCGTCAACCGTAATACCCTTGGTGACGGTGAGCGTACCGTAGCCGCCCGGGTCGAGCACGTCGATCTCGCCGCCGGTGGCGGTCTTCGAGATAGCGCCGGCGAAGGTCTTGCAGGGGGCCGTGCGGCTGCACGGGTTGGCGTCATCGCCCACGCCGGAGACCCAGGTGCGGGTCGCCTGCGCCTGGGCGCTTGAAGATACCATGAGGCCGAAAGCCATGAGCGCTAAAGCCATCAGAGGGAAACGAAGCTTAATCATTGGGTGTCTCCTTTTAGGTCTTAAGAGTTTCATTGTAATTGCCGGATGCCGGATATAGGGCGACTACCCTTTAGTGCCCGCAATCGGCTACTGTCTCGTTGGTGATCGTCCAACTAGCGTTACTTCCGCAGGCGACGACCGTCGAAACGAAGCAGCCGTCCTGATCCTCGCCAATAACCTTGATCTGCTGAGAGTCGCACGAGAAGTTACTGACGGTGGCAGACTGGCCGGGCGCAATGGCCGTCCCGTTCAGCTTATCACCGCTCCAGTCGTCAACGTCTACGCGCGACAGATAGACGTGGCGAATCTCGCGATTCGAATTGTTCACGATGTTAACAGAAGTTGTCGCAGGCCGTGCGCTCGACAGCAATGGCAGAGCCGCCAAAGCACAGAGGACCGCACAGAAGGTAAGAAGGCGGCGCAGGTTGCGCGTGGCAGGTGAGTTTTTCATCCTTAATACTCCTCATCAAAAAGAATTGCAGGGGGCGGGCTCCCGCGGGGGAGCCCGCTTTTGTTTATGCTATGACCGTCCGAGAGCGGCTCACTGGCAACTGCTCGTCCTGGTGTAGACCGGCCCGTTGTCCACGGGCGTCGTCCCGACGTTGTGCGGCACGACGACCTTGGCCGTGACCCTGGTCGCGTTGCCTGACGCGTCACGGAGCAGGAACGTGATGGTGTAGACGCGACCGTTCGCGCTTCCGTCACGCTCAGCTCGCAACTGCACGGACTTGCAATCGCTGCCGATGATGATGTCGTTCAGCGTGTTGCCGTCGCCGTTGCCGTTCTCAGCCTCGTCGCTCGTCACCTTCTCGATGACGACGTTGTTGATGCTGAGCGGCGTGTCACAGCTATCGCTCGCGCCCGTCACAAAGTCCGTGACCTGGAAGGTCTTGTACTTGTGATTGGCCGGCCACATCGAAGGCGTCACGCCGTTGAGCGTGATGGTCGGCGGGGTCGTGTCCACGACGTTGACCGTCCGCGTTACGGTATCGGCGTTGTTGCCGGAATCATCCGTAGCGTTGTAGGTCAGCGTGTAGGTTCCCGGCACGTTGATGTTGACCGAGCCGGAGGCTGAGACCGGCACGCTCGTATCGCACGAGTCGGCGGCGGTCGCGCCCGGATCAGTGAACGAGGTGTGACACTCCACCGTCATCGGGTTCGCCCCGTTGAGCGTGATGACGGGCTTCGTGGTGTCTTGCACGATCACCGTTCGCGTGATTGGCGTGGCCGCGTTGCCGGCTGCGTCGCTCGCGTTATAGGTGATGGTGTAAGTCCCGACCGTGTTCACGTCAACGGTGCCCGAAGGCGTGGCCGCGAAAGGTGCGCTGCAATTATCGCTCGCGGTCGCGCCCGGATCGGTGAACGAGGTGTGGCATTCCACCGTCATCGGGTTCGCCCCGTTGAGAGCGAGGGTCGGCGGCGTGCTGTCAATCACCGTGATGGTCTGCGAGTCGCTGGAGCTGTTGCCCGCGGCGTCCGTAGCAGTGTAGGTCCTGGTGATGACGAGCGGGCTGCTGGCAGAGCCTGCCCCGCCGTTATTGGTGTCAACGACCGTCACGACCGGCGTGCTGCAATTGTCGAACGGCGGTCCGGGCGGCAGCAGGTTGCCGTCCTGGTCAAAGACGTCGCCACGCGTCGCCTGCGACGGGTTGCCGGCCGGAACCTCGCTCGGGCAGACGTAACTCGCGTCGTCCGGCGCAACGATCACAGGCGGCGTATCGTCAACCACCGTGACGACCTGCGTGTCGGAGGCAGTGTGGCCCGCCCCGTCGGTCGCCGTGTAGGTCAGCGTGTAGGTCCCCGGCGAGAAGGCGTTGCCGGGAGGAATGCCCGAGATCGTGACTGTCACCGAGCAGTTGTCGCTGGCCTCCGCCTGTCCAAGCTCGTCGTCCAGCGCCACCGAGCAGCCCGTGTTGCCGGGGCCGGTGCCGACCGTGACGTCTGGCGGAGCCGTGATGGTCGGGTCCTCTGTGTCTGTTGCGCAACCACTGCCGGTGACTGTGATCTTCTGCCGGCAGCTCGCCGTTCGCCCGTCGGCGTCCGTGACTGTCCAGGTGATTTCGATCGTGCCGACCGGATACGGGTCTGTCAGCGCCTTCGGAACGTCCGGGACGCTGTCGCTTCGCACGCCGACTACCGTGCCGCCGCCCGAAGCCGTAAACGTCGGGGTGCCGACGGTTACGTTCGCCTCATCGGAACCCGCCTCGGCTGTAGCAAACTTATCGGCCGGGCAGGTGATGGTGGGCGCGGGTGTGTCCAGGACTCTGACGGTGAAGGTGCAGGTGGCCCCCGTCGAAGAAGTCGAAGTGACCGTGTGCGTCCCTACCGTAAAGAAGGAGCCGGAAACCGGGGTATTAGTTACTGAGCCGCAGTTGCCCGTGACGCCCGCCGCCCCATAGGTCACGAACGCGCCCGACTGGCCACCCTGTGTGGCGTTTGCCGTGACGACCTTGTCGGCCGGGCAGGACAGCGTACAGGTGTCCTCGCCGCCGCCGCCGCCAGCCGTCACCGTGGCCGAAGCCGTCGAAGCGTTGTCGGGGCTGAAGGTCTCGGCCGTGTCACTCGTGATCTGGGCCGTATTGTCGATGGAGGTCCCGGGCGACGCGCCCGCGCTCACCTCAAAAACGAAGGTCAACTGGGCCGTGCCCCCGCTCGGGAGGCTGGCAATCGTGCACTTCGGCGTGCCGCTCGTGTTCGAGCAGGTAAAGCTCGCTCCGGAATTTCTGCTCGCGGAAACGAAGGTCGTGTTGGTTGGCACAGCGTCAGTGACTTCGACGTTCGCCGCATCATCCGGTCCGTAGTTGGTGACGAACACGGAGAAGGGGACCTCCGCGCCCGCGCTGACTTCCTGGCTGCCCGCCACCACTTTCGTGACGACTAAATCCACGGCGGGATTGGCCGGGTCCTTAACCGTGAAGGGCGTTGAAACTACGGCCCTCCCGTTAGTCGTGGTGGTGCTGGAAGCGCTCCACTGTCCGCGGTTATCTTTAGTTTCCCCGCTGATCTCCGAGGTCTGATCCGTCGGGAGCGTGAAAATCACCGTCTCGTCATTGCCCGTCACGTTAGCCTCGCTGACGATGTAACCGTCCGGGGTGACGATGTTCAGGCGGCGCAGGACCTGCGTGGTGCGGAGGGGCGTGGGCGCCCCTGTAACTTTCGCGCACAGCGTCTGGCCCAGCTCGAATTCGGTCGCCGCGGTCGTACAGTCGGATTCATAAATCGATACCGTCTCAGGAGGAGGAGGTGCCTGGAGTAATGGAAGCAAAGGATGCGCGGCTGCTTCCGTCGCTTCGAGCATACGCTTGAGGTCCGGGGCAATAGCCTGCGCCTTGGCGCGAACCGAACCGGGGGTTGAGCTGACAGCCTGTTTCGTTGTGCTTTTCGGCGAGGGGCTTTTTGGGAAAGAGGCCGAAGAGGCAAGGAATAAAGGGACAGCAAGGAATGCGATTAAGATGAAAACGCCGACTCGGGTAACGGTTTTCATTAGGTAATAAGAGGTCGCAGTAGGGGTAGGATTGGTTTTCATTGTCTCCATTTCTCCTTACGGACGAGAGATGCTCATTCTCCTTACGGACGAGGGATGCTCAAGAATTCCTAACGAGGATGGCCTTGCGTTCTCGGGCTGAATGAGATGATCAGTAACCTGGGATGCTCTGTAACTAAGGGCAAGAAGTGTTGTCAATCCGCACCGCGCTGTAGAGTGGCGGGGATACTAATCCTGCCTGGGCCAATCAGTCAAGGGCCGCCAGCGCCCTGGACCCGCGTGTGGATGATTTACAACTGCGCTAACGGAGTTGAAGCGAAAATGGACCGAAGGAAGCCACAGTCTGGAACCTGAGTCGCGGCCCTCTGGTTCCTGGGGTTCCCTCTAGCAATAAGAGTTTAAGAAAACTAGCGTCATCGGGATGTTAATGCTCTTGCGGGATTGGGGTGGTTTACTTGTAGGATGCTGCCTCTGGCCGCCCGTCCCTAACTAAGGAACGGACCTTTTACCACTTAAATGTCGAAATGTCTACTAATTTTTTAACTGGGCCAATTTTGTTCGAAATAGTCGCTGCTTGCCTGCCGTCGCCGGGCGCTTTGGACCTCCTCGGGCTGGCACAATTTAGAGCATCGACACCAAGTCGTGGACCTCTTCCCGGCTGATTCCGCGGAAGAGAGCCGGGAAAGCAGCCTTGAGCATCATTGGCTCGAACCTGGCGAGTTTGGAGCGCCAAATCCACTTCTTATAGGAGAGAATTTTCGAGCGCGCAAAGCAGCAGCGCAGGAAGAGTTTCTCGTATTCCGTGCCGGCGTGCCGGCCGT
>DATEMM010000535.1:0-7549 GCA_035275605.1 Pyrinomonadaceae bacterium | reverse complement strand
GTCCTGGTAGGGAGTGTTGAGGACGAACGAGTTGCTTTTGATGGAGCCGAGAGCCGGATTGCTGAGTTCCAGGTCAACCTGCACACGTGTGCGCGCTTCGTAGATGTCTGGCTGGCGAGCCATGTAGATGGCCGCGAGCATGGTCACGATGACCGTGATGCCGACGATCAGCCAGAGGTGCTTGCGAATCGAGCCCCAGTATTCCCTGAGACGCGCATAGCCCCCGCCCCCGCCTCTGTCAATTTCGTCGTAGCCCCCGTAACCGTAGCGGGGCATGAACGACTGCTGGGCCAAATCTGCCGTCGCGTGCTCGCTTTCGCGAACGAGCGCGGTGCTTTTAACGGGTAGTGAAGGTTCTTTCATCGCATCACCTGTAAGTAAAACGCTTGCGCGCTTGGGATTCGTCCTGCTCGGGTCTGTGGTTTGAAAGCGTCGAGCGCTGCTTGCAACTTTTAGATTATGGAATCACGCGCACCGGAAGCGAGGCCACGTTCGGGACGATGGCCCCTAGAAAAGATTTCAAGAGACGCTTGCCGCTGTTGGTCGGGACGTCCACGACATCGTTGGCCAGGAGCTCTATGTCCTCGGCCTGGCGCTTGTCTATGGCCTTGAGGTTGACGAAGATCTCCGTCTTGCTGCTGCTCCCAGGCACCTGCCTGATAATCCGCACGCGCTCCTTCTTAGTATCTTCCAGGGTCCCGCCGACCATGGCGATGGCGCGCGAAATGGTGATGGGCTCTTTCAAAGGCAGGGCAGAGGGCCTGGTTACATTCCCTATGACGTAAACCTGGTCGGCCTCGGTGATGCTGATGATGTCGCCGCCCCTGACAAACGGATTCGCACTCGCATCGCCCTTCAAGGTGTCGCTCAGCTTGTAATAGTCAACGTCCGCGACTTCGTCCGTGATGCCCTGGGTGGGCGCTTCGCAGCTCATCTTGTTCGCCGTGTGGATGACCTGGACGCTGCGCCCGGCGTTTTCGGACGGGCCGTTGACGTAGGAGATGAGGTCCAGCAGCCGCAGGCGACGCTGGAGCTGAAAGCGGCTGGGGTTGCGCACGGCCCCTATGACCGCGACCGCCTGCGACTGAAACTCTTTGACGAAGACGTCCACCTGCGGGCGACGTATGTATTCGAGTAGGAGCGTCACGATTGACTTAGCCAACTCGGCCTCCGTCTGGCAGGCCGCGCGAATCTCGCCCTCTATGAACGGCATGCGAATCATGCCGCGGCCGTCAACGCGCACGGCGTCACGGGAAAACTGCGGCTTGTTGAAGACGCGTATGTCCAGCACGTCTCCGGGGCCGATGCGATAGGAGTCCTCCCGCACCAGGTCGGAGACCGCCCGTGCCTTTTCGGCCTGAGCCGCCAGCGCGGGCGAGTCCGCGTTGGCCTGTGGCGTCGTCTGTGCGCTGACGAAGTGAGAGCTTGCCAGCGACAGCACGGCGGCCACGAACAGGAGCGCCAGGCCATGCGCCGTGCGGGATCGCTTAAGATAAAAGGGGGGTGAGTTCAGATTTCTCATCTCTTTACTTCCTCGCCAGCCCGATGCGTCTTGAGGCCAGGGCCTCACGAATGTGGTTCGGGTGAGCCAGATCAAGGACCGTGTTGCTCAGGATGACCATCAACTCTTCGTGCTCTCGCTTGAAGGAGCCGGTCAGAGGGCGGTCCTGCGTCTTAACCACGATGCCTTCCCTGACCCACTGCCAGAACTGAGCCTGCGTCGTCCAGAACTGCTTGCGGTCGCGGCAGACAACGAGCGCCGTCTTCTTCCTCTTTTTACGTTTCTCTTTTTTCGGTCCCATCTCTCTAATCCCTCTCCATAACCCGCCCGTGCTTGTAGACACACTTCCGCCGTCGCATGTTTCACCGTCATTAAAAATGCGGGCGAGTCACGCAGAGACCCCAAAATTTCGGGGTAAGCCTCTCAAGCGAGGCGGCGTCGGATTTTCAAACCGGCGCGCGTGTGACATTAGCCACGCGCGCGCCACTGACCTAAATCGTTCTTCCTGCCAACTCTTCCCCCGCTCCCGACGGCGCGCGCCGGTCCTGTGCCAGCAGGCGTGAGATCAGTTCCGTGCGGCGGCGGACGCCGAACTTGGTAAAGATATTTCGCAGGTGAAACTTGACGGTCTGCTCCCCTATGCGGAGTCGCAGACCGATCTCGGCGTTGGTCAGACCTTCCACGCAGGCTAGGGCGACCTGTGCCTCGCGGCGGCTCAGGTTGCCGTTGGCGGCGATGCGCTCTATGGCCTGGTTAAAGCTCGCGGTCTTTTCGCAGGTCTCTATCTCTTTCGGGTAGGGAGGGAGGCCGGCGGCGCGTCGCCGCTCGAAAATCTCTTCCGGCCTGAAAATCTGGTAGACGAATCCCTCGGATTCTCGCCCCGAATGGACGCCGACGGCTTTTTGAATACTTAGTTTGCGCAGGAGTCCGGCCAGCATGCGCCGCACGGTCGAAGAGCTGCTAATGCCCGTCAGCGTCGCCAGATGCTTAACGCTAAATGCGCCGGTCGTGCTCTCTTCCCTCGTCACCTCGGAGAGCATCGCGCGGTAGATTAAGTCTTCGAGCGGGGTGTGGCTGAGCGCCAGGAGCGCCATCCGCTGAGTCTCACCCGCTGGGCCAAAAAACTGACCGAAAGGGTAGTGCGGTTGCGACGCCTCAGCTTCTGAGGACAATGGGGGACGGGGGCGGAACATCTGGGCTTCCTTTTTGTGAGAGATGAACCTGTCGTGGAACTTCTCAGGAAAAATCCATCAGGAATGCTTACTTTCTGTCAAGAATGCCTGTCACCGATCAATCTTCGAGCGAGTCCTGAAAAGTTAGACTTTGAGGAGGAGAACCGAAGCCCCGCGGCCAGGGACTACGGTTTCGACCAGGTCGCCGAAAGATTACGCTAGAAGTACGCGGCCAATTTCAAAAGCCCGGCGCTCTCGAAAGCGAGAGAGGTTTGAGAGTGAAAATCCTCATTCGAGAGAGAATGCCGCGTCGGGCGGCACCGGGTTTCCGTCAAAATGTGCCGTGGCTTATACCACACCCCCGCTTGAGGGTCAACGAATTTGCCCGCCCCTCTCCGCCTAATAAACCTCTCACCCGAAATCACCTGATGCGCATCGTCGGGTCGCCGAAGAGAATCCAGGTCCGCCGGACGTCCGTGTCCGAGGTCGCCTCTTTCGCACCCCTCACGGCGTCCCCGAGCGCAGGCGATTGGCTGCCCGTGAAGAGCAGTTTCATCAACTGCTGATCCATGGCGGCCTGCGCTTCCGGCTGCGTCAGCCCGCTCGAAGCCCAGACGGCGATGGCCCCACCCTGGTCGGCCCTCATCAGGGCCTCTGCCAGAGTCTCCCTGAAGGGGTCCTGGAAACGCCCGTTGAGGCAAGTCATAATCACGAAGAGCGGCAGGCGATTGCCGTTGGTCAGGGCTGTGGCGTCCGACGCGTTGAGAATCCCCGCCCCTGTCCAGATGTCGGAAGAGCCGTGACCGACGTAGTTGACCAGCACAGGCCCCGTGTTGATTCCACCGACGACCTCGCTTCTGACCTGCTCCGCAGGATTGTCACGGCGGTTGACCACGGTCACAGTCATATTCTGCGGCAGGAGGCTCTGCACCTGTGCGCTCGCAGCCTCGAAGTCGTAGCCCTCCTTTCGATCCGAGACGAGCAGGGCCGAGTACGCTGGCTGTCCGGGCGCGTAAGCCGTCAGTTTTCCGACGACCTTCTGTGCCTGGTCAACAGTCCTGACGGGGAGCCTGCCGACGGCCACGTCAGCGAGCCCGTTGTTATCGAAGTCCGCGAGCGAATCGTCCGAAGAAGTTTCGAGTTGTGCCGTGTCTATCAGCTTCGTCGGAACGAAATCCTGTAGGCCGAAGCCAAGGTAGTTACGCGGGTCGAGCGTGGCGTCGCCGAAAAGGAGCGCGTAGCGCGGCGCGAGCGCCCAATTCTGTTTGGCCCAGGCCAGGAAACTCCTGACGGCCTCTGGGCTGTGCGCGCCGTAGCTGAACTCGTCGTAAATATCCTCTACATCCACGACGACAGTCTCCAGGCCCTGGCTCCTGCGCAGGTCCGCCAGCGGCTTGACCGCCTCGCGGAAATCCTTGTGCGTGATGATGACGAAATCCGCGCGCTTGTCTGTGCCAGACCACGCGGACGGCTCGTTCGCGTTGAGAGCCGCGGGGTGCAGTGTCTGACTGTCCGCCACGGCAAGCAGGACGCGAAGTTTGCCGCTCCCGCCCGACACCTTGACCGCGTAGCCGGAATCTTTCGGCGCGACTTCGACCGTCAGTTGCTCGACCGCGGCCGGATTCGTCACGTCAAAGACCCTGACCTGCTGGCTGGTGAAGCCGTCAATCCAGACGGGCGCGGTCTGCTTCGTGGTGAAAGTGAGCGCGTCGTTGCTCGCGCGGTAGGCGTGACTGTAGGTCAGTCGCACATAGTCCACCAAACTGATGTCCGCGTCCCCGTTCATGGAGGTGAACGTCAGGCTGTTGTTCCCCTCGACCAGGGACGAGTGCGGGATTCCTATGCGCCTGATCGGATGCTCAAGGGCGTCGAAGGTAACGGTCTCGACCTCCGCGCCATTGAACATGACTTTGACCTGATGCTCCTGGGCGGTCAGTCCCTGTAGGGCGATTTCGAGCGTGGCCGTGCCCCCCTGAGATTTGTCAATGTCCGTTAGATTCAAGTCCTGTTTGGCAGGCGCGGCCTTGAGGACGAGCGGGCCGAAGAAATTCTCAGCCTCGCCGTTGAGCAGGCCGGAGAAGTAGGAGGTGCGGTCTTTGCGCTCCCAGGTGTAGGGGAAGCCCTGCGCCGAATCCTCTTCCTGCGCGTTCGCATGACTTCGCCTGACTATGCCGTGATTGTTCGCACGCGCCTTGCGCCGCGAGCCGTTTTTGACGGCCTTCTTCTTTTTCGTCTTCGGTGCGTCGGTCGAAGCCTTCGGCGACGGGTTTGTCAGGACGAGCCAGGGAAGACGCGTCACGCCTGGCGTCGTAACTGCCGTTGGCGCGCTCGCACCACCCGCGGGTCTGCGAGTCTCTGCGGGGTTGGTGTTGTTCTGCGGCCTGGTAACTGGCACAGACGTATTGTCCACCCACCTGATGCCGCCGCCCTGGTTGCCGAGGACGTTGATACGCTTGCCGGATTCTGTGCCAGCGACCAGCCAGTAGGTGCGCGTGTCGCTCGCGGGCGTGTCCATTCCCTTCCCGTAGAACTCTACAGAGGCGTCCGCGCCGAACTGCGTCTGGCTGCTGCCGCGCACCAGAATCGCCTGCTCTACGCCGTCGGCGTAGAGTTGAAGAGTGCCAGGGTCAACGCCTGACCCGAGGCCCGCCGCGACCAGTTCCGGCTGCGTCAAGCGATACCACCCGGCCTGGCGCACGGAAATCTTGACGGCATTCCCTGCGGCAAGCCGGCGCTGTAGCGCCTGCGGGCTTTCGGGGAAGACGTTCGAGCGCATCTCCCTGGCAGTGCCTTCCGTCGCTGCCGTGTCAACCATCGCGTCCGGGAGACGAAGCAGGCGACCGAGAAGAGCGCGGCGCGTTACTAACGGCGCGGGCGATGTGTCCGACTGCGGCTCGATCGCCTGCGGTTGCTGCTCGACTGCGTGTTGCAGTTGCGCCGCCGGGTAGCCCTGCGCGGACGGCCTCTCCGGCTGTAGCCCCTGTAGGTCTGAGAGGAGCAGCGACTGCTCCCTGCCGGAGGGTTTGCCTTTGTCGTCGGCGGTCGCCGTGATGGGACCGTGGAGTGTGCGCGTGCCGTCCAGGTCTATGTCTTCGAGCCAGTACTGGACAGGGTCTTTGCCCTTGCCCGCGCGGTCTTGCCAACCGTAGGACTGCCCGGCAGTCAGTCTGGTGCCCTGCGTGGCGAGCAAACCTGAGCCCGCTATGATTTCCGGGTTGATGCGCGTGCGCTTCCCTCGCTGTTCACGATAGACATTGAAGCCTAGATTATTTAGCTCATCGCCGGTCTGCCAGCGCAACGAGACGCCGCCGCTGCTTTCGGTTGCGGTGAAAGATGAGAGCTTAGCAAGGGTCACGGCTGCAGGCTGGAGCGAAACGGCTGCTATAGCCCAGTTCTGAGAGGCACTCATAGTCCAGCTCATAGTCGTACTAGTTGACGTGGCTGGTTCCGTGCTCCCTGCCCCGACATCGAATGCGGTGGAGAAGAAAGATCTGCCGTTCCAGCGCTCCGTCTGCCCTGCGCCTGCCGCCAGAAATCCGTTGGGTAAAGTGGCAACTGTGTCAATCGAAATATCTCCAGATGACGTCGTCACGGACGTACTGGGAGTCGTGCCCGTCGTGCTGGAGGCACCATTAGTTGACCGTGCGGGAGTAGTTTGGTTTACGTTGAAGAAGGATGCCGAACCGCCAACTACATAATTGACGCCGGGCAGAATTGTAGCCGCAACGTTAGCCGTTCCCGTTGGTGGATTGACGAGTATGAACATCTCAACACCGACGCGATTATTAGTATCACGGATACTTGTGCCGGCAATGGGCGTCATGGCTACACCGCCATACGTGACACCGCTAACCCGAGCGCCTGGTAGACCGGCCACGTTATCAACCTCCGTTGAGATGCCCACAACCAAGACGCGATTATTTCCGCTGCCGACCGTGTGCGACCACGTCAGCGTCTTACCTGTGAGAAAGCCTGTATCTGTAACGGCGTCGAAGTCGCCCGCACTGCTGGAGCTGTCAAAATACGGGGCGATTGGGGCGGGAGAACCCGGCGTCTCGGTTGTCGTTGTCCAGTCGTTGCTCGTATCAGTGTCAAATGTCGTGGTGCGTTGTATGTCAATACTATTATTTGCTGCCGGAGCGGGGTTAACAGACGGGTTAAGGCAAGTTGTATTAGTACCCCATGAAACACAATCAATGGGACTGTTTGCGCTGTTAAATATTGTAAGGACTTCCCCTGTATTAGTTAGACCATCATTTCCAATCGGGCTTGCTAAATCCACAACCTGTCCGGTATAGCTAACACCGCCATGATCGGCCAGAAAGAGGCTTTTATTCTCGGCAACGATCACATATTCGCCAGCCGCTAGAATCACATTCGGAATAGTATCGGCCGTGGTAGTGTTAGTATTATCATTAACCTTCCAACCAGTTAGAGTCAATGAGGCATTACTAACGTTTACAATCTCAAACCACTCGTGCCCAGTGTCAGTGCCAGCAGGGTCTGCTTCAACTTCGGAAATAAGAATGGTTGTTGATACCGCCTGAGCCGTTGGCGGTTCCGCCGTGTAGAGGAAAGCCGCGACGGCGAAGGCGAAGAAGGCCAGGAGTGCGCCCCAGGGCAAACGCCTTTGCCGGACGAGGAATGAGCTGACCGTCATGAACGAATGTCGTGAGTGTTTTGTCATCGGTTTCATACGGCTTTAGTCCTTTCTTCGATTGCCCGCCCTGCTCTGGCTAGCTCGAGCGACTTTAGAGAAAAAGCCTCGCCAGACGGAGCCGCGCATTCAATCCCCTCTTAATCCGCCCGGCGCACGCGCGCGCCGCCCGCCTGATTCCCGCTCGCCTGCCCCTGAGATTTACCCTGCGCCCTCTGC
>DATEMM010000534.1:0-7958 GCA_035275605.1 Pyrinomonadaceae bacterium | reverse complement strand
GAACGCGCTCCAAGGGTTTAAGCCGCTCACATCTTCTCTTCGTCTAATTGTCGCAGGCTATCCAGGATGAGGTTCGTGTTGCTGGCGGCGTTGATGGTGACGGGGAATTCTTTGACCGATTTTTCGAAATCAAAGCTTCCGCTCGTCACTTCGACGATCTTGCGAAAAGCCTCTTCGCCCGTCACCGCGCCCGTCTCCGCGCCGACGATGCGGCCTTCGTTGAAGTGTATCCGGCCAGAGCGCGCGTCCCCGCTAATCGTCAGCGCACCCGTCAGGCGCGCGTTCTCTATCACCTGCACGGCGTCGAAGATGCTGACCGCGGAAAGGTCGCCGCCGAACGTGACTTTGGACTTTTCAACGGGGCGGCTGCGTGTGGGTGTCTCGTTCTGTTGAAGGTTCGGACGGCGCGCACGGCGTATGGCCTCCAGCCCCGGCGTGATAGAGATGCGCGGGTCCAGATTCTTGGCCTCAAGGAGCCGGTCGTGAGCGGTCTGCAACTCCTCGCGCTCGATGTAGAGACTGGCCAGCGCGAGGCATTGGCGCGCAGCCTCTTCCGGGTGCTTGCCTTGAGCGATCTCGCGCAGCCGCTCGCGCAACTGTATGGAGCGCGGGCTGCGCTCCAGCGCCGTGCGGAGCCTGAGAAGGGCGCGCTCCGGCGCGTGGTATTTCAGAAACAGCTCGGCGTCGAGCAGCGCCGTCTCGACGTCTCCCTCCTGTTGCTCCTTGCCTGACAGTTGTTCGCTCATGGATTCAGTTATCGTGCCCGTCCGGCGAGAGCGGCAGCCTCGCCTGGGCCGCGCGCCGCAAGTCTATCATAAGAGAGGATTCTCTGGCCCCCGTGCGTCATTTCAGCGCCGCCCCCGGCACCATATGGTATAGCCCGGAAGAGGCCAGCCGACAAGCCTGTTTCCTGCGTGCGACAGCGCGAAGGGGCGCGCCAGCGAAAACCTCATGCAGGCTCTTAACGAACGCGGCGCAAGCTCAAATTTAATTGTCCTTACCCGCCAACTCATAAAATAAGCACTCTGACCGCTAATGTTCAATATCGGACAGAGCCCGCGAGTCTGTTTTGTGAATGAAACATGGCACGACGCATGCAGAATGTTGGGCGCGAGAAGTCACAAAGGTTATCTAATTCGCCCGCGTGAGGCTCTCAGCGAATCAATAGGTTTTATCCCCCGCATTCTCAGATTGGTTCGACTCACCCTCGGAGGAGCCGGAGCATGTATGATGAAATGACGTTGGAATCCGCCAACGCTGCGACCATCAGGCTGGTCAACACTAGCTGGGCAAACTATCTGACGCGCCTTTTGCAGCGCCTCAAAGCAATCGGCCGTTTTCACAGGGCGGATGGGATGGAGGCGCTGTGCAAGCGCCTGAAAAGGACGCGCCCCGAAACCTACTATCACAGCGTGCGCGTCTCACGCCTCTCGCGCGTCGTGGGTCAAGCCTTCGGCTTCGACGACGCACGCTTGAAGCAGTTAGCCTACGCCGCAGTGCTACACGACGTCGGCAAGATACTGGTGCCGGAAGCCGTCCTGAGCCGACCGCGAAAGCCCACGCCGACTGAGCTTTTCATCCTCCACAAGCACCCGAGCTTCGGGGCGCTCCTGGCCTCCTATTTCAATCTTCCGGCGGAGTTGCGCGTCCGCACGCAGCACCACCACGAGCGCTGGGACGGGCGCGGATATCCGCACCGGCTGGGCGGCGAAGACATCCCTTTGATGGCCCGCATCGTCCAAGTGGCGGACACTTACGACGCGATGGCCTCGGATCGTGCGTACCGCAAGGCGCTCAGCCACGAGACGGCCGCAGCGGAGCTTCGCAAGCACGCGCGACAACAGTTTGACCCGCGCGTGGTCGAGGCGTTTTTAGATACTTACCCCCTGAAGGAGTTGGAAGTGTAGTCATGAACTCATGGATGAAGCGACGCATACATCGCTCGCGCGCACGCTGTCAGAAGGCGTCCGCCGAGCAAAAAGAGATAGTGCGACGCGAGCAACCCAAAACTGGACGGAATAAACAGGAAGCGACATCTCCCCGCGAACTTTCTCATCCCGCCAGCCACAAGTGAAGACAAGAAAGCCGCCCCTTTTGTCGAGGGCGGCTTTTCTTACCCTTGCGGTCTTTGCTCTTAAAGAGATTCTTTGTTGCGGTCGTCATCAGCCGGAGTCTGCGCGACCTCTGCGGTATCCCTGCGCCACGCGCCGAAGCCGGAAACAGGAATGCTCTGCGAAGGCGGCAGGGCGTATCTAGTTGACGTGGTATCTAGCCGCGCTCCACGCTCCTCTTGCTCAGCACTGTTGTTCCCGGCCCGCGCGAAGAGGTACGCGTAAAGTATCCGCGCCAGCCCGCACAGAAAGATCGTGAAAAGAATGGCCTCGGAAATCTTCTCGAAGGCAGTGTCGCTGACGTGGCTTTCGATTAGTTGGTCCTGGGCAGGAAAGAGCGCGGCGAGCAGCACGTAGGCCGGAATGAGCACGACGCTAAGAAGCATCAGTTTCACGCCCTGACGCACGCCCTTCTGCCGCGGCGAGAGGTCTTCTGTCTGCACCACTTCTTCGACTGTTTCAGCCTGCGGGTGGGAATCTTTCGGATAATTCATTTGGAAAAACCTCTCAGAGATAGATAAAACCGCCGCCGCTGGAGGTAACGAATTCCGCGCGGCTGAGGTTCAAATTTAACTTCCTTTAGAAATCGAAACGAATTCCGATTCGTATCTGGCGCTGCCGGAGTGTGCGCGTCGGGACCAGGAAGGAGTCCAGAAAAGCCTGGCGCTGTTCGGGCGTGGCCGCCGGGCTCAGGCCAGTGAAGTTGATGAACTCCGTGCCGAAGCTAAAGACGTTCTTGTTCAAGATATTATCGATCTCTATGACGGGGCGCAGGCGCAACCGCTCAGTCGGACGGAACTCGCGCGTGATGTTGATGTCCAGGAAGAACTGGCCAGGGCCCAATCCAGCATTGCGCGGCAGGTTGCCGGTCTGTCCGATGGTCGGAAGCGAGAAGGCCGCGAGCAGTGCCGGGTCGAGCGGCTCACCCGCCTGTCTGGCGCGAAGCAATGATAGGTCGCCCGTGAAGATGGGGCGGTCCGTGCCGACGTCATCCAGGTTGCGGTCGTTGCCGCCGATGGAGATGTTGAAGGGCGCGCCGGAGGCCAGCCGCAGGATGGGTGAAAGACGCAGCTTCCCGAGCCAGGACGGCGTGTCGAATGTGCCCGAGAAGACGAAGCGGTGGCGACGGTCGAGCAGGCTGCGCGAGCGCTCGGTCCGAAAATCGCCGGGTGTGAGCGCGCTCGAAGTGTTGACGATGCCGTCGTCAATCAGGCGCGAGATGGTGTAAGCGGCGCGGAAGGAAAAGCCGAAACCAGTCTTGCTCCGGCGGAAGCGTCGGCGCAGCTCAAGCGTCAGTCCGTGGTAGAAGCTGTTGCCGATGGAGGCCAGTTGCTCCACCTGCGTGCGCGACGGGTCGGGCCGCAGCGCGTTCAAAGCATCGAGCGCGACGTCGAGCGTCGTTGTCGAGCTGATGCTGTTGAGATTGAAGAGGGAGATGTCCACGCCGAATTCGGAAGTGCTCCCGATGGCGTTCGGGTTCGTCGGGTCTACCGCAACGGTGGTGAAGCGGACTATCTCGCCCGCGGTCGAAACGTCGTAGATCGGGCGCGGGCATCCCGGACACAGCCTGAAGTTCGGGAAATCGCGTGAGAGCAGGTACTCCGTGAAGCTATTGAACCCGGCGGGCAGCCTGGGCGCGTTGGCGTTGAATTCCCGCCAGAGATGTATGCCGCGGTTGTAAGTGTAGTTCGCCTCGAAGACGAACGAGCGGCCCACCTCGCGCTCGAACCCGACGTTGGCCTGGTAGCTTTCGGGAATCCGAAGAGAGGGATCGAGGCGGCGCGAAAAGCCCGTGTTGAGCGAGCCGCGCTCGCGCACGAGGCTCGAATCCGCAGTGAGCACCTGCGGGAAAGTCAGATTGTCCAGAATGAACTGGCGGCGCTGCGCCGTCGTCAGGGCTGTGCCAGTGACCGGGTCAACCAGATCGTTCGTGTCGAAGAAGAGCTGCTGCGCGCCGAGCGTGAAGTCGTCAATCGTCCTCAGCAGCGCGCGATTGTAAAAGATGCCCGCCCCGACGCGAATCACAGTCTTGCCGGATTTGAAGGGGTCGTAGGCGAGGGCAAATCTCGGCCCAAAATTGTTGCGGTCGCGGATGATCGATTCGTTCTCGTAGCGCAGGCCGTAGCTGACCGTAAAATTCGGCTTCAATCGCCACTCGTCCTGAACGAAGAAGCCCATGTAGGTGTTGTGCTGCTCGGACTCGGCCTGAAAGTTCTGCCGGAAGCGGCTCGGGCGGTTGGCTATAAAGTCCGTGACGCTGGAGAAGCTGAACGTGCCGGAGATGTCCGAAAGGTCTATGAAGGTCGAGCGGATGTGCTGAAAGTCGCCGCCGATTTTCAGCGAGTGCGACCCCACAATCCAGGACAGAGCGTCCTGCGCCTGCACGCGCGTCTCGCGGCGGTCGGACGCGCCGGAGGTCGAGGAGCCAGCGACCAGTGTGCCAGAACGCGCTTCAGGGTCGGTCGAAGCCAGCGGGTCGTTCAAAGTTATCAGGACGACGGGGCGACGCTCGCCGCCAGCCTCGACCGCGGGCGTCAGGCGCGAAAACTGTATGCGGGCCTGGTTGACTATTTTCGGCGAGATGACCAGGTTGTCAGAATAAGAGATGGCGTCCGTGTTGCGCGTCCTGCCGAGCAGGGCTTCGGCCAGGCGGTTGCCGCCGCCGAACTGGCGCAGGTTCGTCTGCCGGCCCAATTGATAAAGGAACGATCCGTTGTGCAAGTCAGAGAACCTGTGGTCTATACGCGACGTGAAGGTGTGATTCCTGACGGGCGTACTGACGCCTTCGATGAAGGGCGCGATCTCTTCCGGCACGGTTACGCCCGGCGGAAGACTGCTCGCGGAGATGTCTTCGCGCCGCACCCCGTTAAGCGTGGTCGGGGCGGCAATGGGAAAAAGCGGGTTCTGGTTGACGGGCACGAGCGTATCTATCGTCGCCGTGTCGAGAATCGTGTTGTACTCGTAACCCGTGAAGAAAAAAGTCCGCTTGCTCCCGTCATAGAGCGGTACGCGGACCGGGCCGCTGAAGGTGAAACCAGGGTTGTGCTCCTCGAACGGCAGGCGCGGCAGGCCCAGAGACTTGTTCCTCGAAGTGTTGGCGTTGAAGATGTCGTTCTCGAAAAAGTAGAACAGGCGACCGCGGTAACGGTTCGAGCCGCCGCGCGTGCGTATGTTGATGCGCCCGCCGCTAGCCCTCCCGTACTCGGCCGAAAACTGGTTCGTGATGATCTGCACTTCCTCGACTGCCTCAATCGAGGGCTGGAAGCGCTCGCGCGCGGCGCGGTCGTCGTTGTTGTCCAACCCGTCAATCGTGATGTTGTTCGAGTAGGCTGGGCCGCCCGAAAGGGCGAACGTCCCTGCCTCTTCGGGCGTCGAGTTCGGGCTGGTGTTTCTGTCTTCGGCCAGGTCGCGCGTTGAGAGAGGTTCTTCGGTCACGCCGCCCAAGGTGAAAATCAGATCGAGCGGCGAGCGCGTAGAGTTCGGGAGCGCCTCAACCTCCTCGGTCGTGACCGTGCCGCCGACCACCGTGCGCGTGGTGTCCACGGCGGGCGTGTCTGCCTCCTCGACGACGACCTGCGTGGCCGTCACGTCCGCCGGCCGGAGCGCAAAATCCAACTGAACATTCTGTCCAGCGACCGTCACGAGGTTCGTCCTCTCTTCGGTCGCGAAGCCTTCAAAGGAGGCGCGGATGGTGTACTCGCCCGGCTCCAACTCGATGATGCGATAGCGCCCGTCGTCGTTGGCGACCACGCTGCGCTCGACGCCCGTCTTGACGAGCACCGCTGTCACGTTCGCGCCGGGAACGATTGCGCCGTTCGGGTCCGTGACGCGCCCGCTGATGGTCACGTCGTCCAGGTCCTGCGCGTGCGCGGCAGGCGGCGCAAACACGGATGCGGCGGCGATTAGCGCCAGCAACAGAATCGAGAGGCGCGCTCTCATCAAAAAGGGATGCGAGGGCATGGCGTTCATATAAAATTTGACCCTGGGCTTTAGCTTACAGTCAGCGGGAGACCGGGAAGACAGTCACAGGTCGGCCCACTCAAAGAGCCTCAAATTGAACGGGTGATTGTGACTAAGTCAGCGGGCGAACTTTAGCACTCAGCGCGGAGCGAGTACAAGGGGGATGGAGAGGCTACCGGCGCGAGGCTGTCCGGCGGCGCAGGCGAATCGCGGCGGCGTGCGAGGCAGGGATGAGCGCTCCGGCTTCGGGTGGGGGCGGCGTGTCCGTGAAATGCGCGAACTCTTCGGCGTGCGACCGCAGGTAATCGAAGAAGCGCTCGAACTCGCGCTGCATCACGTCCATCTTCTCGCGCATGTTGAGGATGATCTCGACGCCCGCCAGGTTGACGCCGAGGTCGCGCGTCAAAGAGAGGATGACTTCCAGGCGTTCGAGGTCTGTGTCCGTGTACAGGCGCGTATTGCCTTCGGAACGCGAGGGCTTCAACAACCCCTCACGCTCATAAAGGCGCAGCGTCTGCGGGTGAATCTCGTACTGATCCGCCACCGCGCTGATCGTGTATGTGCGAGCCTTCTTTTTCATTGCGGATTGCGGATTGCGGATTGCGGATTGCGGGTTGGAAGGAATGCGGGATTGTCTTTTTCAATCCGCAATCCGCAATCCGCAATCATTCTAATCCCATCACCACGCGCGGGTTCTCCGGATTTATCTGCGCGTAGCGCTTTAAGAGTTCCTTGGTCTCTTCCGAAATCACGTTGGGCAGCGTGACCTGTACCTCCACGAACTGGTCGCCGCGCAAGCTGGGGTTCCTTAAACTCGGCACGCCGCGCTCGCGAAGGCGAAATTTCTGGCCCGACTGCGTGCCGGGCGGAATCCTCAACTGCGCCTTGCCCTCGACCGTCGGCACTTCGATCTTCGCGCCGAGAGCGGCTTCGGGTACGGTCAGCGGAACCGTCACGTAGATGTTGTCGCCCTTGCGCGTGAAGTATTTGTGCCGGCCGACGTTCGTGATGATGTACAGGTCGCCAGGGGGCGCTCCCAAACGCCCGCCCTCGCCCTTGCCAGCGATGCGCACGCGCGAGCCCGTATCGACGCCCGCAGGGATGCGTATCTTGACGGTCTCCGTTTTGGGAAGCAGGCCGCTCCCTTTGCAGAGCGAGCAGGGCTGACGCCGCTTGCCTGTGCCGGCGCAGTCCGGACACTCCTGCGCGAATTTCAGCCGCCCGCCGGTGCGCTGCACCTGACCGGAACCCTTACAGGTCGAGCAGGTGACGACGGGGCCGCCAGTGTCGCCCGCCCCATTGCAGCGCGTGCACTGCTCCGAGCGGTTGACGGTGATGTTGGTCATCATGCCCGTCACGCTCTCCTCGAATGAGAGCGCGAGCGGCATCTCTATGTCGGCTCCGCGCTTTGGCTGCGGGCGCGGCGGCTCGCGCTCCTGCTTGGAGGACGACCCGCCGAAGAGGTCCGCGAAGATGTCCCGGAAACTTGAACCGCCGCTGGTACTGCTCGAAGCGCCGGAAGTCCCCCAGTCGAACCCGTCAAAATCGAAACCCGGAGAAGTGCGGCCCCCGGCCCCCGCGCCGGGCGTAGCGCCGCGAGCAGCCGCCTCGGCCAGGTTGTCCGAATACTGGCCGAAGCGGTCATAGACTTTGCGCTTCTTCTCGTCGGAGAGCACATCGTGCGCCTCCGTGATGAGCTTGAAGCGCTCCTCGGCAGACTTGTCGCCCGGATTCACGTCCGGGTGATACTTGCGCGCTAAGCGGCGATAAGCCTTCTTAATCTCTTCCGGCTTCGCATCGCGCTTGACCCCGAGTTGCTGATAGTAATCTTGTTTAGCCATCTTTCGATTGCGGAATGCGGATTTCGGATTGCGGATTGGAAAGACG
>DATEMM010000533.1:0-5102 GCA_035275605.1 Pyrinomonadaceae bacterium | reverse complement strand
ACGCACCAACTCGTCTAAGTCAATCGTCTCCCCGTCGAAAACAGAGAGACTTAAATCTTCTGCCTGTAACTCAGCCGCCTCGGCCGCCTCGTAGTCCTCGGTCGGGACGTAGGTCACGTCGAATTCCGTCTCGACCGGGACGGCGACACTCTTCAGGCAGCGGTCGCAGTCAACCTCGGCGCTGGCGCTCAGTTTCCCGCGCAGCCGGACCTGTTGGCCGCTGCGCTGGACGCGTCCGGAAACTTCCGGCGGCTCTGTCAAACGGGCCTGCTCTTCATCGAGCACTATCTCTTCGGGCTGGTAACGGTGTGCGAACTGATTCCCGGTCTTCTCCAGTTTATCAAGCTCAATTCGCATTACTCACCCCCCTGTCTGGCCCAAGCGCTTTCACTGATGCGCGCGCAAAAGGCGTTATTATAGCGGCTGGCGGCGGAGAGTCAACGCGCCAGGGCTCAGTTTGAGCCGTTTTCGGCCTCAAAGATGCCGAGCGCGTCGCGGCGCACGACGAGCGCCAGTCGCCTGTCCCCGCCCATAATCAGGCCCTTGGCCGCCCCCTCGTCAATCCCGAAAATCTTAGGCTTGGCCGGTAATTCGCCCGTCCGCAGCACGCGCCGCGCGGACGAGCGGTAATGCGGCTCGCCCCCTTCGGCCTCTGTGACCGCCTGGAACGCCGCGCGCGCCTCGTCCGCCTCTCCCAGGACCGAAAGCACTAGCCCGAGGACGTAATAGGCTTCCGTGTAATCGCGGTCGGCCTCGATGGCTTTACGCAGGTGGCGCGCGGCCAGGCGGAGCCGGTTCAGGCGGTAGTAGACGCACCCGATGGCGTAATGGGCTTCGGGCGAAGGCTGCGCCGTGAGCGCCGCCTTAAATTCCCTGGCGGCCTCTCCCCACCTCTTCTCGCTGACGAGGAGCCTCCCCAGGCCATAATGAGCGGCGAAAGACGCCTTCTCGCCTTTGAGAAACTCTTTGAGCAGTTGCCTGGCGCGCGCAACTTCGCCCGCGTCGCCGCAGATGAGGCCGAGCAGGAGGCGTGCGCTCTCGCACCGCGCGTCGGCGGCCAGAGCGCGCTCCAGGTAATCCCTGGCGAGTGTGTTCTTGCCTGCCTCAAAGAAGTGCTCGCCGATCATGGAGTGGAGCGGGGCGTTGCCGTTGGCGAGCGCCGCGGCGCGCTCCAGCGTGCGTATGCCGCGCTGCGTCTCCTTCTCCTTGAGCAGCTCTATGCCTTCGTTGACGAAGCGCTCGAAGGCTGCGTGCTCGGCTCCCCTGTAAGCCTGTAGAATCTCTGTCCGCAACTGTTCGCGGCGCACGGCCATCTCCTGCTCGGCCGTGTCCTCCTGGCAGCGCTCACGCCAGAGCTTGTTGAGACGGACCGCGTCGAGCGCGCCGGCCTCGCTCAGCACGGTGATGAGCGTGTCAATCAGGGCGTGGTCGTAGTAAGAGTTTTTAGCCTGCCGCAGCAACAGATCGAGCGTCTGCTCCAGCTTGTCCGTCAGGCGCGTGAGCCTGTTCTCCAAAGCCGAGACACGCTCCAGCAGGTGCTCTTCGTGCGTGGCGGCCATCCCGCTATCCTCATAGCGCGCCGCGGGCGGCTCCACCACCAGCATCAAGCGCGTCCCGCACCGTCCACACAACTCCTGCCCCAGCGGGTTCGCCGCCAGACATTTTTGGCAATAGTGCTGAACGCTTCGCATAAGAGTCCGGAGTCTGGAGTCAGAGAGTCTGGAGTCAACTGGTCAAAAACAATTTCTGTCTTTGACTCCAGACTCCAGACTTCAGACTCCAGACTTCCTAATCAGTATTCATAGAACCCGCGCCCGGACTTTCTCCCCAGCCAGCCGGCATCGACGTAGCGTTTGAGGAGCGGGCAGGGCCTGTACTTCGGATCGCCCAAACCGTCGTGCAGGACGTTGAGGATGGCCAGGCAAACGTCCAGGCCGATGAAGTCGGCCAGCGTGAGTGGCCCCATCGGGTGATTCATGCCGAGCTTCATAATCCCGTCGATGCTCTCGCGCGTCGCCACGCCTTCATAGAGCGTGAAGATCGCCTCGTTAATCATCGGCATCAGCACGCGGTTGGAAACGAAACCCGGCATGTCGTTACATTCAAGCGGCGTCTTGTCCAGTTTGAGCGTCAGCTCATGAACCGATCGGTAGGTCTCGTCCGATGTCGCGATGCCCCGGATAATCTCGACCAGCTTCATCACCGGCACAGGATTCATGAAGTGCATCCCGATGACCTTGTCCGGGCGGCGCGTCGCAGCGCCGAGCTTCGTAATCGAAATCGAAGAAGTGTTCGAGGCGAGGATGGCTTCGGGGCGCGTCAATTCATCCAACTGGCGGAAGACGTCCGTTTTGACCTCAACCTTTTCAGTCACGGCCTCGACGACTAAATCAGCGTCCTTAAGCGCGTCTATCTCGGTCGCGGTTCGGATGCGAGCGATGATCGCGCGCTTCTCGTCATCCTTGAGCCGCTCTTTATCCACGTCGCGCTGCAAGCTCTTATCAATCGCCTTCATCCCGCGCTCGATGAATTCCTCCTCAACGTCGCGCAGGATGACCTCGTGCCCGGCGCGCGCGGCCACCTGCGCGATGCCGTTGCCCATCGTGCCCGCGCCGACGACGCCGATTGTCTTGATTAAGAGATTGTCCGCCACTAAAAGCCTCCAGCCTCCCGCTATCTTTCGACGGCCAGCGCCACGGCGTTTCCGCCGCCGAGGCAGAGCGCGGCCAGCCCTCTGTGCACGTCGCGCCGCTTCATCTCGTAGAGCATCGTCGTCAGCAGGCGCGAGCCGGACTGTCCGATGGCGTGGCCGAGCGCGACCGCGCCGCCGTTGACGTTGACTTTGTCCGGGTCAAGCTCAAGCTCCCTTATGATGGCGACGGCCTGCACGGAAAAGGCTTCGTTCAATTCGATCAGGTCAACTTCATTAAGCGACCATCCGGCCTTCTTCAAGACCTTGCGGATGGCCTCGACCGGGGCCATCATCACCAACTCCGGCTGGATGCCAGAGGTGGCCTGCGCCGCTATGCGCGCCATCGGCTCGACACCCATGGAGCGCGCTCGTTCAAGCGAGGTCACGACCAGGGCCGACGCGCCGTCGTTGACGCCGGGGGCGTTTCCTGCCGTCACGGTCCCGCCTTCCTTCTTGAAAGCGGGTTTGAGTTTCGCCAGGACTTCGAGCGAGGTGTCCTCGCGCACGGTCTCGTCCGTGTCCATCGAGAGGGCCGCGCCCTTCTTCTGCGGAATCTCCACGGGCAGGATTTCGTCCTTGAACTTCCCGGCCTTAATCGCCGCCGCAGCCTTGCGGTGAGAGTTCACGGCATACTCGTCCTGCTCCTCGCGCGTCACGCCGTAGCGCGTGGCGACCACTTCGCCCGTGTTGCCCATGTGATAATTCTCGAACGCGCACCACAGCCCGTCGTTAATCATCGCGTCCACGAGCACGCCGTTGCCCAGGCGATAGCCTTCGCGCGCCTTCGGAATCAGGTACGGGGCGTTCGACATGGACTCCATCCCGCCCGCGACCACCACTTCCGTATCCCCTAGCTGAATCCCCTGCGCGGCCATCATCACGGACTTCAGGCCGGAGCCGCAGACCTTATTAATCGTCACGGCGGAGACGCCGAACGGGATGCCGCCCCTGAGCGCCGCCTGGCGCGCGGGGTTTTGGCCCAGTCCCGCCTGGATGACGCAACCCATGATGACTTCGTCCACGTCTTCCGGGCTCACCCCGGCGCGGCGGACGCTTTCGCGCACGACCATCGCGCCCAGATCGGTCGCGGAAAAATCTTTCAGCGAGCCCTGAAACTTCCCCGTCGGCGTCCTGACGGCGCTGATAATTACGGCTTCTTTTCTCTCCGACATCTTGTCACCTCTGTAGAAGGTCAATAGTAAATGGTCAATGGTAAATAGAATCGTCAACCTCTAATGAAGATCGCCTCTTATTTACCAATCTTTGATTCACTATTTACCATTTACTATTTACCATTCACCAGGAGGTGTCAAGCAGGCGCCTCGCATGGAAAACGCCGATTTGAAAAGCCTCGTTGCCGGGTGTTAGACTCGCCGGCGTTGTGACATAAATCAGACCTGTAGTGACAGAGCTTTAATCTTTTCGGCCATCGCCTGTCACTCATTAATTGTTTACCAGACAATCATGCAAGCACTCATTCTGGCCGGCGGCAAAGGCACGCGACTTCGCCCCCTGACGGTTTACACCCCGAAGCCAATTGTCCCCATCTGCAACCGCCCGTTTCTGCTCTACCAGATAGACACGCTGCGGCGCGCAGGCATCAAGGACATCACGCTCTCGCTCTCCTACCAGCCGCAGAAGATCGAGCAGCAACTGGGCGACGGCTCAGAATTCGGCGTCAATCTCAAGTACACGGTCGAGCCGCAGCCAATGGGCACGGCCGGGGCCTACAAGTACGCCGAGGATTTAATCCGCGAGCCGACGGTCGTCTTCAACGGCGACATTCTCACGGACCTGGACCTCAAGGCGGTCATACGCGAGCACACAGAGCGCCAGGCGACCGCGACCATCGTCCTGCACCCGGTCGAGAACCCTTCGGCCTACGGCCTGGTGGAGACCGAACAGGACGGGCGCGTGGCCCGCTTTCTGGAAAAGCCGAAGCCCGAAGAGATTACGACCAACAACATCAACGCAGGGACCTACATCCTTGAGCCGCGCGTGCTCGACTATATCCCTGCGGGCGAGAACCACTCTTTCGAGTACGGCCTCTTTCCCAATCTGCTGGCGCGCGGCGAGAAGTTCTACGCGCACGTCCCGCAGCGCACCTACTGGATAGACATCGGCACGCCGACGCGCTACCTGCAAGTTCACCAGGACCTGCTGGCGGAGCGCGTCGGGCGGATTCACCTCAAGGACCGCCGGGGCAAGTTCGACTCTGCGACCGTCAGCGAGATCGACGAAGTTTCCATGATCGGCGACGACTGCGTCATCAAGCCCGGCGCGCAGATTATCAATTCGATTCTCGGCCCAGGCTGCTACGTCGAAGAGAAAGCGCGTGTAGAGAACTCCGTCGTCTGGGCGCACACGCGCATCGGCGCGGGCGCGCAGCTTGTGGGCGCGATTGTCGGGC